>NZ_QNUA01000009.1:0-84507 GCF_008042285.1 Bacillus sp. AR13-1 | reverse complement strand
AGCAACAGGAGCAACAGGAGCAACGGGAATAACGGGAGCAACGGGAGCGACGGGAGCGACAGGTTCAACGGGAGCAACAGGAGCAACGGGAGCAACGGGAATAACGGGAGCAACGGGTCCAACAGGAGCAACGGGTGAAACAGGAGCGACGGGAGTAACAGGTACAAGTATAACTGCGACGTATGCATTTGCGAATAATACATCAGGAGCGGCAATATCAGTGCTTCTTGGTGGGACAAATGTCCCACTTCCAAATAATCAGAATATCGGTCCAGGAATTACAGTTTCGGGGGGGAACACAGTATTTACGGCCGCAAATGCAGGGAATTATTATATTTCATATACAATTAATATAACGGCTTCATTATTAGTTAGTTCGCGAATTACAATTAATGGTGCACCGCTTGCTGGAACTATCAATTCCCCTGCATTAGCAACGACTTCATTTAGTGCGACAATTATTACGACTTTGGCAGCGGGTAGTGCAATTAGTTTGCAGTTGTTTGGATTGTTAGCTGTTGTCACATTATCAACGACTACACCTGGTGCAGTTTTAACGATTATAAGATTAAGCTAAGTAACGTGAACTCTCTTATTCTTTTAAAATGAGGAGAGTTTCTACATATAATAAGAAGTTAAGGAAGTAAAGCATAGTTATATAGAAGTCAGAATATTATGATTGTAACGATGTTACGACTATAATATAATGAAAACAACCATCATGAATGAACATTCATTTATTTTCACAAATATTGGAAGGAGGAATGAGAGTGGAAAAACCTTGGTTGCAGAGTTATCCAGAGGAAATCCCAGGTACGATTTCATATGATATTCAGCCACTTCATGGATATTTAGAGAAAATGGCTGCTCGTTATCCAGAAAAGAAAGCGCTTCACTTTTTAGGTAAAGATGTTACATTTTCAGATTTCCATGACAAGGTAAAGAAATTTGCGAATTACCTTCAAAGGCTTGGCATTGAAAAAGGCGATAGAGTTGCGATTATGTTACCGAATTGTCCGCAATCTGTAATTGGTTATTATGGTACTTTGCTTGCGGGGGGGGTTGTTGTACAAACGAATCCTCTTTATACAGAAAGAGAGCTTGAGTACCAACTTCATGACTCAGGGGCAAAAGTTATTCTTTGCATGGATTTAGTGTTTCCGAGAGTTACTAATGTTCAAACGGCAACAAAGCTTGAGCATATTATCGTAACCCGTATTGCAGATTTTTTACCATTCCCTAAAAATTTACTTTATCCATTTGTACAAAAAAAGCAGGCAAATCTTGTTGTGAATGTGTCGGAAAGCGAAACGATTCATCTTTGGAAATCGGTAGAAAGAGAAAGTAATGCTGATGTTGAAGTTTCATGTGATCCTGAAAATGATCTAGCCCTTTTGCAGTATACAGGGGGAACGACAGGGTTTCCAAAAGGGGTTATGTTAACGCATAAAAACCTCGTTTCGAACACTTTAATGGGAGCGCATTGGTTATATAATTGTAAAGAAGGAGAAGAGGTAATTCTTGGTGTTCTTCCGTTTTTTCATGTGTACGGGATGACAGCTGTAATGAATTTAAGTATTATGCAAGGATATAAAATGGTGCTTATTCCGAAGTTTGATATGAAAATGGTTTTTGAAGCAATTAAGAAACATAAAGTTACACTATTTCCAGGAGCACCAACCATTTATATTGCTCTATTAAATAGTCCTCTTTTAAAAGAATATGATATTTCTTCAATTCAGGCTTGTATTAGTGGTTCTGCACCGCTTCCTGTAGAAGTGCAGGAGGAGTTTGAGAGAGTTACAGGTGGTAAATTAGTAGAGGGTTATGGATTAACGGAGTCATCACCAGTTACACATGGGAATTTTTTGTGGGAAAAGCGTGTGCCGGGAAGTATTGGGGTACCGTGGCCGGATACAGAGGCAATCATCATGTCACTTGAAACAGGAGAGTCATTACCTCCAGGTGAAATAGGTGAAATTGTTGTAAAGGGCCCACAAATTATGAAAGGGTATTGGAATAAGCCAGAAGAAACGGCAGCTGTACTGCAAGATGGCTGGCTCCATACAGGTGATGTAGGATACATGGATGAGGATGGCTTTTTCTATGTGAAAGATCGTAAGAAAGATATGATCGTTGCTAGTGGCTTTAACGTATATCCTCGTGAAGTAGAAGAAGTGTTATATGAACACGAAAAGGTGCAAGAAGTGGTAACAATCGGTGTTCCTGATCCGTATCGAGGGGAAACTGTAAAAGCGTTTGTTGTTTTGAAAGAAGGCGCTGAGTGTTCTGAAGAAGAATTAGATCAGTTTGCACGTAAATATTTAGCAGCTTACAAAGTTCCGAAGGTATATGAGTTTAGAAGTGAGTTGCCGAAGACGACAGTCGGAAAAATTTTACGTCGTGTCCTAATAGATGAAGAGAAGAGAAAGAATGAGGATGAGCAAACGGGCTAAGGCCCTTTCTTTTTGAAAAAATAGGATTGACACTTTTCTAAATAGTCAGTATTATAAGAATATGAATGACTATTCATTCAGTCATCTTCTTGAAGGGGACAGTAAAGTGAAGAAAAATAGACCGAAATACAATCAGATTATTGATGCTGCAGTCATTGTGATTGCGGAGAATGGATACCATCAAGCGCAAGTTTCTAAAATTGCAAAGCAAGCTGGGGTAGCTGATGGCACGATTTATTTATATTTTAAAAATAAAGAAGATATATTAATATCCTTATTCCAAGAGAAGATGGGAGAATTTGTTGAAACAATTCGTCAAAAAATAGCAGGAATTGAAAGCGCTGTAGCGAAGTTATTCATGTTGGTAGAAACGCACTTCTTGCTGTTGTCACAAAATGATCCTCTTGCTATCGTTACGCAATTAGAGCTAAGGCAGTCCAATCAAGACTTGCGCCTTAAAATAAATGAAGTATTAAAAGGCTACTTACAAGTTATGGATGAGATTTTAGAGACAGGTATAAAGCAAGGTGAATTTCAGGCGGATTTAAACGTTCGCGTGGCAAGACAAATGATCTTTGGAACAGTAGATGAAGTTGTGACCAATTGGGTAATGAGCGATCATAAGTATGATCTGGTCGCACTTTCAAAAACGGTACATGGGCTACTTATTGCAGCTTGTGGTTATCGTCAATAATGGGAGGGATCATGTTGAAATTCCTATCTGTAAAAGTTGAAGATCATATCGCGGTGGCGACGTTAAATCATGCGCCAGCTAATGCGATGTCTTCACAAGTTATGCATGACGTTACTGAATTAATCGATCAAGTGGAAAAGGATGATAACATTCGTGTTGTTGTTTTACATGGTGAAGGACGCTTCTTCTCAGCAGGGGCAGATATTAAAGAATTTACATCTGTTACTGAAGCTAAGCAAGCAACAGAGTTAGCACAGCTTGGACAAGTTACGTTTGAGCGTGTTGAAAAATGCTCAAAACCAGTTATTGCGGCAATTCATGGAGCGGCACTTGGCGGCGGCCTTGAGTTTGCTATGTCTTGCCACATGCGCTTTGTAACTGAAAGTACAAAGCTTGGTTTACCTGAATTAACACTTGGATTAATTCCTGGTTTTGCAGGTACACAGCGCTTACCACGTTATGTTGGTAAAGCGAAAGCTTGTGAAATGATGTTAACAAGTACACCAATTACTGGTGCAGAAGCATTACAATGGGGACTTGTTAACGGAGTGTTTTCTGAAGAATCCATTTTAGAAGATACGCTTAAAATTGCAAAACAGATTGCTGGAAAAAGCCCAGCAACAACTCGTGCTGTGCTAGAGTTATTACAAACGACAAAATCGTCTCATTATTATGAAGGTGTACAGCGTGAATCACAGATTTTTGGTGAAGTATTTACGAGTGAAGATGGAAGAGAAGGCGTAGCAGCGTTTTTAGAAAAACGTAAGCCTTCATTTAGTGGTAGGTAGTCCAATTATTTTTTTAATAAAAATTAACAGAATTTTAAAATTGATAGAATCTTTCTGAAAAATAAGGGGGTAAATGGAATGAACATCTACGTACTCATGAAACGAACATTTGATACAGAAGAAAAAATCGTAATTAAAAACGGTGCAATTTACGATGGCGAAGCGGAATTCATCATCAACCCTTACGATGAATATGCGATTGAAGAAGCGATTCAAGTAAGAGATGCACAAGGTGGAGAAGTTACTGTTATAACAGTTGGTGGCGAGGATAGTGAAAAAGAACTTCGCACAGCATTAGCGATGGGCTGCGATAAAGCGGTACTAATTAACATTGAAGATGATGTTGAGAATGGTGACCAATTTACAACAGCAAAAGTGCTTGCTGAATATTTAAAAGATAAAGATGCAGATTTAATTTTAGGCGGAAACGTTGCGATTGACGGTGCATCTGGACAAGTTGGTCCACGCGTAGCTGAAGCGTTAAATATTCCGTACGTAACGACAATTACAAAACTTGAGATTGACGGTACAAACGTGAAGATTGAGCGTGACGTTGAAGGTGATACAGAAGTTATTGAAACGTCATTACCAGTTTTAGTAACGGCACAACAAGGTTTAAACGAACCGCGTTATCCATCACTTCCAGGTATTATGAAAGCGAAGAAAAAGCCACTAGAAGAAGTAGAATTAGATGATTTAGATCTAGAAGAAGATGATGTGGAAGCAAAAACAAAAACAATTGAAATCTATTTGCCTCCTAAGAAAGATGCAGGAAAAGTGTTACAAGGCGAGCTGCAAGATCAAGTAAAAGAACTTGTATCGTTGCTCCATACAGAAGCGAAAGTAATCTAATAAAATACGAAATTATATATGCAGGAGGGAAAATCTATGGCTCGTAAAGTATTAGTAATGGGTGAAGTTCGTGATGGATCGCTACGTAACGTTTCGTTTGAAGCGGTAGCAGCAGCAAAAACAATTGCAGAAGGCGGTGAAGTGGTAGGTCTTCTAGTTGGAGACAGCGTTGCCTCTTTTGCAAATGAATTGATTCATTACGGTGCAGATCGCGTTGTGACAGTTGAAAATGATAAATTAAAATCATATACATCTGATGGATATGCACAAGCGTTTTTAGCTGTATATGCTGAAGAAAAGCCAGAAGGCATTGTATTTGGACATACGGCACTTGGTAAAGATTTATCACCAAAATTAGCAGCGAAATTAGAAGCTGGTTTAATTTCTGACGTAACGGCTTTAGAAGTTGAAGGTGGAAATGTTATCTTCACTCGTCCGATTTACTCTGGTAAAGCATTTGAGAAGAAGATCGTAACAGATGGTATATTATTTGCGACAGTGCGTCCAAATAACATTGCAACTCTTGAAAAAGACGAGTCTCGCACAGCTGACGTGTCTTCTATTACAGTTGATGTGAAAGATTTACGTACAATCATTCAAGATGTTGTCCGTAAAACTGCAGAAGGTGTTGATCTTTCTGAAGCGAAAGTTATTATAGCTGGTGGACGTGGTGTGAAGAGTGAAGAAGGATTTAAACCGTTAAAAGAATTAGCTGACGTACTAGGCGGCGCTGTTGGAGCATCTCGTGGTGCTTGTGATGCTGAGTACTGTGATTATTCATTACAAATTGGTCAAACAGGTAAAGTTGTTACACCAGACCTATACATTGCATGCGGGATTTCTGGTGCGATTCAGCATTTAGCTGGTATGTCTAATTCAAAAATAATTGTTGCGATTAATAAAGATCCAGAAGCTAGTATCTTCAAAGTAGCTGACTATGGTATTGTCGGTGATCTGTTTGAAGTATTACCTCTTTTAACAGAAGAGTTTAAAAAGTTAAAAGTACATTCATGATTTGAGTACCCTTGAGTTCCAAGTGAAGTACCCCTATATATAGAAAAAGATGAGAGATCCCCTGTCTCTCATCTTTTTAGTATTTCATCCATATTTTTATATAGTATAAAGGAACATTTTTTTGTTACAATACATAACGATACATAATATTCGCCACGTATAAAAGTTAATGATATACTCTTGGTAGAATATACTTGAAGGAGGAAATAAAATGGCAATTATAAATGCAAATGACCAAAGCTTCGCAGCTGAAACTAGCGAAGGTGTTGTACTATTAGATTTCTGGGCGCCTTGGTGCGGACCTTGTAAAATGATCGCTCCTGTATTAGAGGAAATCGATTCAGAGTTAGGCGAGAAAGTAAAAGTAGTAAAAGTGGACGTTGATGAAAACCAAGAAACTGCTCGTCAATTCGAAGTAATGAGCATTCCAGCTCTTTTCGTATTAAAAGACGGTAAAGTGGTTGATCAAGCGTTAGGATATAAACCGAAAGAAGCGTTAGTAGAATTAGTTTCTAAACACTTCTAAAATAAAGAGGCTACCATTTGGTAGCTTTTTTTATTTTCTTTTTTACAACCTTTCCGTTACAATAAAAGAACGTATGTTGGGTGTTTTGGCATAGTATGTTTTTATGTGAAAATAAAAATGATAAGCATAAGCATGTAGAAATGGAGGGAGACGAGTGCACGAGCATTTAAAAGAGAAGTTAGCAATTTTGCCCGATCAACCTGGTTGTTATTTAATGAAGGATAAGCAGGGAACGGTTATATATGTCGGAAAAGCAAAGGTACTCAAAAATCGTGTGCGCTCGTACTTTACTGGTTCGCATGATGGGAAAACACTTCGGCTTGTTGGAGAAATTGTTGATTTTGAATATATTGTGACTTCCTCAAATTTGGAGGCTCTTATTTTAGAGTTAAATTTAATAAAAAAATATGATCCAAAATATAATATTCAATTAAAAGATGATAAAACATATCCTTTCATTAAAATTACAGCTGAAAAACAGCCGCGCTTACTCATTACGCGAAATGTAAAAAAGGATAAAGGAAAGTACTTTGGGCCTTATCCAAATGCGCAATCGGCACATGAAACAAAGAAATTATTAGATCGTATGTATCCACTTCGTAAATGTTCAAATATGCCAGATAAAGTTTGCTTGTATTATCATATGGGTCAATGTTTAGCACCTTGTGTGAAAGAAGTAACGGATGAGCAAAACAAAGAAATTGTTGATGAAATTATTAAATTCTTAAACGGTGGGCATAAAGAAATTCGTTCAGAATTAGAAACGAAGATGTATGAGGCTTCAGAAAAGCTAGAATTTGAACGGGCGAAAGAGTTGCGAGATCAAATTGCTCATATTGATGCAATTATGGAAAAGCAAAAGATGATTATGAGTGATTTAGTGGATCGTGATGTGTTTGGATATGCAGTTGATAAAGGGTGGATGTGTGTTCAAGTTTTCTTCGTTCGAAAAGGAAAGCTAATTGAACGTGATGTTTCTATGTTCCCGATTTATGATGAACCAGAAGAGGGATTTTTAACTTTTATCGGTCAATTTTATGAAAACAGTAGTCATTTCAAGCCGAAGGAAATTGTTGTTCCAGGAAGTATAGATTCAGAATTAGTAGAGCGCTTTTTAGAAGTTGAAGCGACACAGCCGAAGCGTGGGAAGAAAAAAGACCTTGTAGAATTAGCAAATAAAAACGCAAAAATTGCACTAGAAGAGAAATTTCACTTAATTGAACGTGATGAAGAGCGGACGGTTAAAGCCATTGATAATTTAGGGAAGCAGCTGGGCATTGAAACCCCATATCGTATTGAAGCGTTTGATAACTCGAATATTCAAGGGACAAATCCCGTTTCCGCAATGATTGCTTTTATCGATGGGAAACCAGCGAAGAAAGAATATCGGAAATATAAAATTAAAACGGTTCAAGGTCCTGATGATTACGAATCTATGAGGGAAGTTGTAAGACGCCGTTATACGAGGGCGCTTAAAGAGAATTTACCTTTACCAGATTTAATCATTATTGATGGTGGAAAAGGCCATCTGGCCGCTACAAGTGATGTTCTGGAGAACGAACTCGGTTTATATATTCCGATGGCAGGGCTTGTAAAAGATGACAAACATAAAACCTCCCATTTAATTATTGGAGATCCACCTGAACCTGTGATGCTTGAGAGGAATAGCCAAGAATTTTATTTATTGCAACGCATTCAAGATGAAGTGCATAGATTTGCAATTACATTCCATCGCCAGTTGCACGGGAAATCGGTCATTCAATCAGCATTGGATGATATTCCAGGAATCGGCGATAAACGAAAAAAGGTATTGTTAAAACATTTTGGCTCGTTAAAAAAGATGAAAGAAGCTTCCATAGCTGAATTTGTCGAAGCAGGTATGCCGAAAAATGTTGCAGAGATGATATATACTTATTTAACAGATAAGAAGACGTTGTAGTTTACAACGTCTTCTGTTTTTTGGTATAATTTCTGAAGATTTAAAATAAACTCATCTGAATGAATATACAAAAAAGTCAACTAAACTTATATGTCTAGTTGACTGTAGGTAGATGCTACACTTCAATGAGATCTTTTATATCCCATTTAACAAGAAATGTAATAGAGTCTGAACGCTTTTTCTGTTCCTCATAGGACTCTGCAACGACGTTTCTTTGTCTTTGAATTTGCTCGGCGATAAATCCAGCTTCTAATTGATAAGATGAATGTCTTTTTTGTTTTTGACGCTCAGTAATAAGTGTACCTTTAAGTTGAAACTGCATTTCACGACGTTTATGTTCAATGATGCTTAAAGTGCCCCAACCAGCTTTTTCAAAAAACTGAATGACTTCTTCAATTGTTTCTAGCGGATATTTTCTCGCAAGGTTTCTACCGGCCCAGTATAAAATACCATCTAAATCGTTACCAATTAAATCAGGTAGTAATTCTTCACGTAGCAATTCATAAGCGAAGGCGTTCAATGAAACATCTTCTAAAGATGTTATATCGATTGTATTTTTGCTCACAATATTCCCCTCTTTCTATAGGGATTATTATATAACATTTTTCATTTATAAAAATAGATTTTTCTTTGGGGAAATCTGAATATATAAGAAAAAAAAAGAATTGGCAAATTATATGCAAATTATGTGCAAATTATGTATACGTTTTCTTGACGCTTCGACAAAAATAGGGGTAAAATGAACTTGTTATCAAATTATGCTGAAATATTTCGAATAATTTTTTCAGTTTTTCTTATGCCAATAGTGAAAAAACATTATTGTTGTAAATTAATCTGAAAACAGCAGTCAAACATTCAAGGGGGTAATGGGGACATGAAAGGCCGCGAGTATACGTTTCGTAAGTGGCACTCATTAATGGGGGTCATTCCGGTTGGTGTCTTTTTGACGCAACATTTAATTGTAAACAACTTTGCAACAAGAGGAGCAGAGGCTTTTAACAAAGCTGCAGGCTTTATGGAGCTCCTTCCATTCCGGTATGCGCTAGAAATTTTCATCATCTTTTTACCTATACTGTACCATGCTATATATGGCTTATATATTGCATTTACAGCTAAGAACAATGCGGTATCTTACGGCTATTTCCGTAACTGGATGTTCGTCTTCCAACGAATTTCAGGTATCGTTACGCTGATCTTCATTTCTTGGCACGTCTGGGAAACTCGTATTCAAGCATTGTTAGGTAAAGAGGTAAACTATGATATGATGGCAGATATTTTAAACAACCCATTTATGTTTGGTTTCTATTTAGTTGGTGTTGTTTCAACAATTTTCCACTTTGCAAATGGACTATGGACATTCTGTATAAGCTGGGGAATTACAGTATCTCCACGTTCACAAAGAATCTCTACTTATGTAACATTAGCTATTTTCTTAGGTCTATCTTATGTAGGTGTGAGTGCATTATTAGCGTTCATCGATCCACAGCTAGCAAACCAGTAAGGAGTGGGAGAGCATGAAAGGGAAACTTATAGTAGTCGGCGGTGGCTTGGCCGGCTTAATGGCAACGATTAAAGCGGCAGAAGCAGGAGTAAATGTTGAACTATTTTCTTTAGTACCAGTAAAACGTTCACATTCTGTATGTGCCCAAGGTGGAATTAACGGTGCCGTAAATACAAAAGGTGAAGGGGATTCTCCATGGATCCACTTTGACGATACAATTTATGGTGGGGACTTCTTAGCGAACCAACCACCAGTTAAAGCGATGTGTGATGCAGCACCTGGTATTATTCATTTAATGGACCGCATGGGTGTTATGTTCAACCGTACGGAAGAAGGACTTCTGGATTTCCGTCGTTTCGGTGGAACACAACATCACCGTACAGCATTTGCTGGCGCAACAACTGGTCAACAATTACTATATGCATTAGATGAGCAAGTACGTCGTCATGAAGTAGCAGGACTTGTAACGAAATATGAAGGTTGGGATTTCTTACGAGCTGTTGTAGATGATGAAGGTGTGTGCCGAGGAATCGTCGCGCAAGACTTACAAACTATGGAGATAAAAAGTTTCCAAGCTGATGCCGTGATTATGGCAACAGGGGGCCCTGGTATCATCTTTGGAAAATCAACAAACTCTATTATTAATACAGGTACAGCAGCGTCTGCTGTATATCAACAAGGTGCATATTATGCGAACGGTGAGTTCATTCAAATTCATCCAACGGCAATTCCTGGAGACGATAAGTTACGTCTTATGAGTGAATCTGCACGTGGTGAAGGTGGACGTGTTTGGACGTATAAAGATGGTAAGCCATGGTACTTCTTAGAAGAAAAATATCCAGCTTACGGAAACCTTGTACCTCGTGATATTGCAACGCGTGAAATCTTTGATGTTTGCGTAGAGCAAAAACTAGGTATTAACGGTGAAAACATGGTGTACTTAGATCTTTCTCATAAAGATCCGAAAGAACTAGATATTAAACTTGGTGGAATTATTGAAATCTATGAGAAATTTACAGGTGATGATCCTCGTAAACTACCAATGAAAATCTTCCCAGCAGTTCACTATTCAATGGGCGGATTATGGGTTGATTATAAGCAAATGACAAGTATTCCAGGTTTATTTGCAGCAGGTGAGTGTGATTATTCTATGCACGGTGGTAACCGCCTTGGTGCGAACTCATTATTATCAGCAATTTACGGTGGTATGGTAGCAGGACCGAACGCAATTGAGTATATGAAAGGTCTTTCTAAATCATCTGATGCTGTTTCATCTACTGTATATGAGCAAAATGAATTAATTGAAACAGAGAAATTTAACAATATTTTAATGCTTGATGGTAACGAAAATGCATATGTTCTTCATAAAGAGCTTGGAGAATGGATGACAGATAACGTTACAGTAGTTCGTGAAAATAAAAAGTTACTAGAAACTGATGCGAAAATTGAAGAGTTAATGGCGCGTTACAAACGCATTAACATTAACGATACAGCAAGATGGAGTAACCAGGGTGCTTCATTTACACGCCAACTTGCAAATATGTTCGAGTTAGCACGTGTTATTACAATTGGCGCATATAACCGTAATGAAAGCCGCGGAGCGCATTACAAACCAGAATTCCCAAATCGTGATGATGCAAACTTCTTAAAAACTACGATGGCGAAATTTGAGGGAGAAGGAAAGGCACCAGCATTCCATTACGAAGAAGTGGATGTTTCATTAATTAAACCACGTAAACGTGACTATTCCTCAAAACATGATGTAGCTGCTAAGGGTGAAGAGAAGGGGGATAAACAACATGTCTGAGAAAACAATCCGCCTCATCATTACGAGACAAGATGGCCCAGATGCACAAGAGTTTGACCAAGAGTTTGAAATTCCATATCGTCCTAATATGAATATTATTTCGGCGCTTATGGAAATTCGCCGTAATCCTGTCGACTCAAAAGGGAACCAAACAACTCCGATTGCATGGGATATGAACTGCTTAGAGGAAGTATGTGGAGCATGTTCGATGGTGATTAACGGAAAACCACGTCAATCATGTACAGCCCTTATTGACCAGTTAGAGCAACCAATTCGCTTAAAGCCGATGAAGACATTCCCGATTGTACGTGATTTACAAGTTGACCGTAGCCGTATGTTTAACGCGTTAAAACGTGTTAAAGCTTGGATTCCAATCGACGGTACGTACGACCTAGGACCAGGTCCAAGAATGCCAGAGAAAAAGCGTCAATGGGCATATGAACTTTCGAAATGTATGACATGTGGTGTTTGCTTAGAGTCATGTCCGAACGTAAACAGTAAGTCTGACTTTATTGGTCCAGCACCGCTTTCACAAGCACGTTTATTTAACTCGCATCCAACTGGTGAAATGCATAAAGCAGATCGCTTACGTGCAATTATGGGTGATGGAGGACTTGCAAACTGTGGTAACTCTCAAAACTGTGTGCAATCATGTCCGAAAGGTATTCCATTAACAACTTCAATTGCAGCATTAAACCGTGATACAACAATTCAATCGTTCAAAGATTTCTTTGGTAGCGACAATAACTATTAATAAATATTGCCTCTTCATGTTGAAGAGGCAATATTTATAACTTTATATTTCTGTTTATTCAGTTTATTTTAAGGGCGAAAAGGAGAGGGAACGATGAAGAGAATTTCTTATATTGAAGACTTTGAGCAATGGGAAAGTGGTTTTTCATTTTATAATCCTGTCAAAGTTCGTTTTGGTGAAGTAGATATGTTTGGACATGTAAATAATGTCGTTGCTTTTACATATTTTGAAGAAGCGCGTATCGCATTGTTTAAAGAACTCGGATTTATGCAAGAATGGACACATGAATCATCAGAAACGATGATAGTCGTCGCAGATCTACAATGCAATTTTATTAAACAAATTTATTTTGATGAGCAGTTGAAAGTATATGTAAAGGCGGGAGCGGTTGGGAATTCCTCTTTAGATTTACACTATATGGTCAAAAATGCAGAAGGAGAAGTTTGTTTAGTTGGACGCGGTATGATGGTCCAAGCATCGAAAAAAACTGGAAGAGGCGAACCGTGGCCTGAGGAATGGAAGGAATTGTTATTATAATAGAATAAAAGAAAAATAAGAGAGCGATTCGCTCTCTTATTTTTTGTCCTCCATCGCCTCTTCTAATGTTAGGTGGTGCTTATATATGTATGTGGCGTATGGATTACCGACGTAGCGTAAGTGCCACGGTTCATATGCATACTCTGTTGTTTTTGTTTTATCCTCTAAATAACGAATGACAAATCCGAACTCATGGGCATGTTCTGCAACCCATTTTCCTTCTGCTGTCTCTCCGAAGATTGGTTCTAATTGGAATTTAGCAGATTTTGAGCTAATATCCATTGCTAGACCGGTTTGATGCTCACTTGTTCCAGGAATTGCACTTACCGAATCAGCCTCAGCTTTTCCTTGGCGTTTAATATATGTATTATGTAATGACTGTTGGCGTTTGTAAGAACGGTAACCTGAAACTGCTGTAAGTTCTAAACCTTCTTCTTTCGCTGCTTGGAACATTTTTTCAAGAGCGTCTGCAGCATCTTTGCGAAGTAATGTTTTCTCTTTATCTTTTGGACTAGTAAATGGTACGTTCGGTTTCGTCAAATCTTCTGGAATGTACCCATCTGGTAATTTACGATGTTTATTGACTAATACAAGAGCAGAATCTGGATTTGTTACAACGGAAAAATTATCATCTAGTTTCTTTGCATTATGATCAGCTTTTTGAAAAGCAGGAATCTCTTCTTTTTGGTGGTTATTATGTTTTTGATTTTCGACAGCTTTCGCTTCGTTTTGTAGTGGTGATTTAGAACCAAAGTAAACGAAAGATGTGATACCGATTACAATAGTAGCGGCAGAAATAATTATTATTTTTTTCATGATGCCCTGTAATCACAGTCCTTTCTTAATAAAATATGTATCGTTTTTATTATAAGTCTAGTTTGTTGAAAAAGAAATATAAGAGTCGTAACGTAATAGAAATGCAAAGAAAATGTCAGAAAATGTGTGAAAATGTAGTATTTTTTCATATAATTCATTTCTTATCTTTCATGAAGTTCATTTTTTATGTAATATATGTATATAAGAAGATGTAGCGATTATTGAGAATAAAAGACCTCTGGTATAGACTAGGAGTGGATGGGAATGGATTTTGCAACAATTATTGGAATCATTTTAGGAGTATTAGCGGTAGTCGTAGGGATGGTCGTCAAGGGCGCTGACATAACAGCCTTACTAAATCCTGCCGCAGCACTAATTATTTTCGTCGGTACATTTGCTGCAGTGTGTATTGCATTTCCGATGAATCAACTAAAAAGAGTTCCAAAATTATTTAAAGTTCTTTTTGGTTCAAATAAAAAAGATTTAAGTTATGAACAATTGCTAGAATTATTTGTTCATTGGACATCTGAGAGTAGAAAATACGGTATTTTGTCTTTAGAGCAACAATTAGATGAAATTGAAGATGAATTTCTTTTGCGTGGTATGAAATTTGTTATTGATGGTGTATCTGCAGAGGATTTAGAACAAATTTTAGAAGCCGAATTAGAAGCGATTGAAGAGAGACATGCAAAAGGGGCTGCTATTTTCTCGCAAGCTGGTACATATGCACCTACACTAGGGGTTTTAGGTGCTGTTATTGGTCTTGTAGCTGCACTTGGAAATTTAACTGATATTGAAAAGCTAGGGCATGCTATTTCAGGTGCGTTTATTGCAACGATTTTCGGTATTTTTTCAGGTTACGTATTATGGCATCCGTTTGCAAATAAATTAAAGCAAAAGTCTGCTGCTGAATTAGAGAAGAAACGTTTAATTATTGATTGTTTATTAATGTTACAAGAAGGTACATATCCGTTTATTATGAAGAACCGCATTTTAGGTGCACTTTCTGCAACTGAGCGTAAAAAGCTAGAAAAAGGAGCAGAAAAAAATGCGGAGTAAGAAAAATAGAAGAGGTAAAAAGAAAAAACATGATGAGCATATCGATGAAACTTGGTTAATTCCATATTCTGATATGTTAACGTTGTTATTTGCATTGTTCATCGTATTATTCGCAATGAGTAGTATAGATGCTGCGAAGTTTAAACAGATGGCAGTTGCTTTTCGAAGTGAGTTAGCCGGTGGAACAGGAAATAAAGAATTTTTAAGCGATCAAAAACCAAATGAGGAAAAAGAATTATCAGCAAATAGCCTTGAGGCAGAACAAGCAAAAAAACAAGCGGAAGATAGAGCTAAAGAAAAAAAAGAAATGGATGAGTTGAAGGCATTACAAAAAAAGATTGATCAATATATTAATGAGAAACAACTATCCTCTTCTTTTCAAACTAAGTTAACTGAAAAAGGATTAATGTTAACGATATTAGAAAATGTACTATTTGATTCAGGGAAAGCAGATGTGAAGTTGGAATCGTTAGGGATTGCAAAAGAGATGTCTAACCTACTTGTTTCAGCATCACCTCGTGAAATTACAGTGTCGGGTCATACAGATACGGTTCCTATCGCAAATGCTCAGTTTGCATCAAACTGGGAGTTAAGTACACAGCGTGCAGTTAATTTTATGCAGGTGTTACTCCAAAATAAAGAATTGCAACCAGAAAAATTTAGTGCAGTTGGTTATGGAGAATACCGTTCAATTGCACCAAATGATACGCCAGAAGGAAAAGCGAAAAATAGACGTGTAGAAGTATTTATTTTACCTTTAACAAGAAATATGCAATAAAAGAGGATGGCGAAGGCCATCCTCTTTGTTATTTTGCATCAAATGATTTTAAATTGTCACGACGGATTTTTTCTTTTTCTGCATCTGATTTTTTGAAATTATAGTCATATAGAGCACCTTCCCAATCACCGTACATTGGATTAGGGAAAATGATGAATTTCTCACCAAATTGTGCTTTTGATTCTGCTACTGTTTCATTGCGATCTTTTACAGATTTCCCATCAAAACCAGTGAAATCAGATAAGTTGTCACCGAAGAATAGGACGATGTCATGTGTTTGAGAAACAAGTTCACGACGCTTTTCTTTCCCTTTTTCTTTCGGGTCCTGTAGTAATATATGTTCTTTCGTTGCTTGAGGAGCCCCTACACGCTCAAGGTTTTTAATTGTTGCATCTAGTTGATTCGTTTTACGATTTGAGATGTAGTAAATATCTACACCTTTAGACTCTGTATATTTTAAGAAATCAATAGCGCCTGGAAGAGCGTCAGCTTCAGCCTTATTAATCCAATCGTCCCATTTATAAGGATAGCCTTTTCCTGTTTTTACGCTCATTGCTTGATGAGGACTGTTATCTAAAACAGTTTCATCTAAATCAAGTACGATAGCAGGTTTTTTGCCTGTCCCTTTTGCAAGAGCTGCATCAAGCTTTAATTGACCAATATTGTAGCCTTGGTAGTAAAGTGCTTTCGTTTCGCCAGCTGTTTGATACCATAAATCGGCCATCAATTGCTGGTCTGTTAATTGTACTTTCTCTTCTTTTGCCACTGTTTTCTCAGCTGTTCCTGAACATGCTACAAGCGATGTGGAAAGAACGGCTATAGATAATAAACTGGTAATACCCCTCTTCATCTTCATATGTATCCTCCTCGATGTTAGAAAATCATCTTATATTATATATTAAAATATAAAAAATTTTTTATGAACATTTGCATATTGTCTTTTGTATATATAGTAGTATGTTCTATATTAGAAAGATGAGCAAAATAACAAAAAGTAATTTGACGTGT
Organism: Bacillus sp. AR13-1; assembly: GCF_008042285.1. Lineage (NCBI taxonomy): Bacteria > Bacillati > Bacillota > Bacilli > Caryophanales > Bacillaceae > Bacillus > Bacillus sp. AR13-1. The sequence goes on along the minus strand of NZ_QNUA01000009.1, from coordinate 67,978 downwards.
TTTGTTGTCAAAATGACAATTATAATTGATAAATACATCTTTATTATTTACAATTTTAACTAAATAAAACAAATGGTGGATGGGGGATCGTGATACGTATAAAAGGTTGAAATATAGTACTATATTTTATTTCGAACAATCATAGTCTTTAATAGAGAGTACGAATGATACTAAAGGGGAGGCTTTATACTTTGAGTTTACAAATTCAAAATTTAACGAAACTATTTGGGGAATCAAAGGCAGTTAACGGTTTGCAAATTTCGTTACCAAAAGGTGAAGTGTTAGGATTACTTGGACGAAATGGTGCAGGAAAAACAACAACAATCAAAATGCTTCTCGGATTATTAACGCCTAATGAAGGCTCTATTACATGGGGTGGAAAATCATTTGGGAATAGTGGGGTAACGATTGGGTATTTACCAGAAGAAAGAGGCTTATATACAAAAAGTAGAGTAATAGATCAGTTGCGATATTTTGGCAGATTAGAAGGAATGACGAAAAAAGAAGTGGATCTTGCAATTGATTACTGGTTAGAGCGCTTAGCAATCCCAGAATATAAATTCAAAACAGCAGGAGAACTTTCGAAAGGGAACCAGCAAAAAATTCAATTGATTGCTGCTCTTCTTCATGATCCAGAACTTCTTATTTTGGATGAACCATTTAGCGGACTTGATCCAGTTAATGCTGGAATGTTGGCTAGTATTATTGGAGAACAAGTACAGAGCGGAAAGACAATTATTTTATCTAGTCACCGTATGGAGCAAGTAGAGGCTTTTTGCCAACATGTATGTATTTTGAAAAAAGGTGAAGCGGTCGTAGAAGGACAATTAAGTGATATTAAGAAAGAATACGGTTTTCGTAATTTAACAATCGAAGATACAAAAGAGAATGAAAAAGGATTAGAAGCTATACATGTTTCATATGAAAAACAACAAGGCCTTCTTTATGTGAAAGTACAAGATGATGCAGAAGCTCTAAAGATTTTGCAACAATTGCAAGAACAAGGTGTTGGTTTACGACAATTTAAAATGTTAGAGCCGACGTTAAACGAAATCTTTGTAGAGAGGGCGAAATAAAGATGCGTAAATTTTCTCATGTATTTTCATTTTATTTTAAAGAAGCATTTTTATCTAAAAAATCATTAATTACGAGTGCGATTTTATTTTTGGTTGTGTTTGGGATTTTTGCATTTAATCATTTTACTTCAGGCGATGATAAAAATAAGGATAAAGATAAAATTGCAGTTGTAGTAGAGAGTTCCACATACAAAGTACAAAAAGAAGAGCTAAATAAGCTATTGCCATCAGCAAAAATAACGGTCGGTTCAAAAGATGATTTTGATAAACTACATAAGCAAGTAGAAGAGGGAGATTTAGATGGTCTATTCCATGTGACGGAAAAGGATGGGACTCCAGCAGTTACATATATGTATAATGGATTTCCAAGCCAAGCGACTTCTGCGATTATGGCGGGTTATTTAAAACAACAATATACGAAGGTGACGATTGCAAAAAATAATGTTTCACCAGAAATTGCGCAGCAATTACAAGCAGAAATTCAAGTGAAGCAAGAAGCGATAAAAGATCGTACATCTTCTTTCGGAATTGCATATTTCTTTACATTTGCTTTGTATATGTTTATTGTAGCTTTCGGAAATACAATCGCAATGAATATTGCATCTGAAAAGGCGTCACGTGTAATGGAAGTAATGCTTCCGAAAGTAAAGCCTCTTACGATGATGTATGCGAAAATTTTGGCGGTTGTTTCAACGGCGTTATTACAACTTGTAATATTGGCGTGTGGTTATCTTATTCCTTATTTGTTAGGTTGGGTCGATTTAGAAAGTGCTTCATTACTTGGTGTTCCAATTGACTTTACAAAATTAGATGCAAAGGTTATAAGTATGTTTCTTGTTTATTTCATTACGGGGTATTTACTTTATGCGATGATGTACGCTGCGGCTGGAGCTGTTGTGTCTAAGACAGAGGATTTACAAGCTGTATCTTTCCCGATAATGATTTTGATCATGGCTGCATTCTTCATTAGTATTAAATCATTAAGTGATCCAAATAGTACTATTGTTGTTGTAAGTTCGTATGTTCCGTTTTTCACACCGATGGTCACCTTCTCGCGGATTGTAGCCGGTGAAGCAGGTATGCTAGAGATTACGATAACATTAGTAGTTTTATTGGCGACAATTGGTATATTAAATGCTGTTACAAGTCGTATCTATGTAAATGGTGTAATGAATTACTCTGATAAAGTGAAGTTTAAAGATTTAGCGAAATTTATAAAGCGTCAATAATAGAGGGAAAGCATGATTTTCTAATGGAATCATGCTTTTTCTTTATGTATAAATTAAAAATAGTATATAATAATAAGAGTTGTCTTTTAATAGAATGAATAAAAAGGAGGGTGTGCAGATGGGAATTAGTAGTCGTTTTACAGTAGGTGTTCATATGTTAACGTTACTTGCAATAGATCGAAACTCTCGCTGTACCTCTGAATGGATTGCTGGTAGTGTGAATACAAATCCAGTTGTGATTCGTCGCATTACAGGAATGTTGAAGAGAGCAGGACTTGTTGATGTACAAGCTGGTAAAGGTGGTACGACACTTGCTCGTGATTTAGATGAAATTACATTACTTGATGTATATAAAGCTGTGGAAGTTGTAGAAGAAGGACATCTATTTTCTTTCCATGAAAATCCCAACATTGAATGTCCAGTAGGAGCTAATATTCAATCGGTATTAGAGATTATTTTAATACAATCGCAAGAAGCGATGGAAAACGTACTTGCAAATGTAACGGTGCAGCAATTAGTTACAAATTTAAAGTCGAAAATTAAAGAATAAAAAAAAGCGAGCTTCCTCATGATGAGGGCTCGCTTTTTTTTATTCGGAAATATTGAAAGTTCTATTTTTCCGTATTTAAAATAAACTTTCCTACAACAGCTGCTACGATACCACCAAAAATTGGGGCAACGATGAACACCCATAGTTGAGAAATTGCTTCTCCGCCAGCGAATAGAGCTGGTGCGATACTACGAGCTGGGTTAACAGATGTTCCAGTTAACGGAATACCTAATAAGTGAATTAATACTAATGTGAAACCAATTACTAGTCCAGCTAAAGAAGAACTTCCCTTTTTACCTGTTACAGCAACGATAACTAAAACAAATACGAAAGTTAAAATGAATTCAACTAAAAATGCTCCAGATAAACCAAGAGTTCCAAAACTATTTTGTCCTAAATTATCTAAAGGTAATTTAGCAGATCGTAAAATTGTTACTAACGTTGCAGTTCCTAATAAACCACCTAAAATTTGAGCTAATAAATAATAGCTAAGTTCCATAGCGTTCATTCTTTTGTTGATGAACATAGCGATTGATACTGCTGGGTTAATATGACATCCAGAAATTGTTCCAATGCTATATGCCATAGCCACGATAGATAATCCGAAAGCCATAGCGATACCTAATGTTCCAATTCCTTCAATTCCGCCACCAATGACAGCTACTCCAGTTCCGAATAATACAAGTACAAATGTACCAATAAATTCAGCAATTGCTTTTTTTAACATAATTTACCTCCTATTAATGCACATGAAAGGTATTATAACATAGGTTTTAGTATAAACAGCTAATGAAATACTATTCTGATAAGGCGAAATAGGGAGATAAAAAAAATAGATATGGTTCTATGAAGAAGAACCATATCTATTTTTATGCTGATTTTTTTGTTTAATGACTGGAACAGAACGGTTTAAAACACTATTTACGATCATTCCTAGCATGATAATAATCATCCCAATCAGTGACAGCCCGCTAGGGAATGAACCATTTAAGAAAATAATCTCACCAAGCACAGTGAAGACCATCGTTCCAGCTTGTGTTGCTTCAACAGCTCCAAGTAAAGCAAGATTGTCTTTTGCTAAGTCAGTAGCAAAGAAAAATGTCATCGTCGCAATAACTCCGGAACATAATGCTAACAAAAATCCTTGCATCATTTGACTTGATGATGGAATACCGGTAGTGGAAAATCCGTATATACCAAGTAGGATTGTAATAGGGAGACTTCCGATTGCCATTCCTAATACACGTTGGAATGTATCAAGACGCCCGCCAACAAGTTCCATCATTTTTCGGTTACCGAACGGATATAAGAAAGCCGCTAATACGACAGGTAAAAATCCCGAGATGAACTGAGTCATTGTAATATGACCCGCTGCAGTCGCTTGCATACAAATTACACCAAGTAAAATAAATAATGCTACATATAAACTGCGAAGTGGAATTTTTCCACGTACAAGTTTTGTACCTGATTTCGTTTCTATTTTAACGAAAAATAATGGTGATAGTAGTAAACCTGCTAATATCGTAACTTGCCAAGTTCCAGCAACGAGCCAAGCTGGAGAAAAAACAGCTGCGAAACTTAATAAAGAATAGAAGCCGATGCCAGCGACCGAGCCCCACCCGATCCATACAAATGGATGTTTTTTTAATTCTGCCCATAAAGCTCCTAAGTTTTTGCGAAATAAAACGATAAGGAATAAAATAGGGAGAGCAAATAGAAAACGGAAGGAAGCAGTCCAAGCCCAGCTTGTTCCAGATACATTCATTGCTCTGTTAATAATAAAGGTTGCAGAAAAAAAGGCCGATGATAAAAGACCTAGTAATATTGCGCGCATGAAGTATGGCACTCCTTTCGGAATTGAGTGTTTATGTATAGTATAATATACTTAAAGTTAATAAAAGTAAATTATTTTATATTTTAAGGTGGTTTTTATATATGAAAGAAAATGAAGATATGCAAACGAAAGAAGTAATTCAGCAAGTAGGTCAGCTATTAAGACAAATTCGAAATGAACAAAAATTAAGTTTAGAAGAATTAGCCCAAAAAACAGGGGTTAGTAAATTAACATTAGGGAAAATTGAGAGAGGCGAAACGAATCCAACGTTAGCTGTTATTTGGAAAATAACGAAAGGGTTATCGATTCCTTTATCGAGATTAATGGTTGTTGGAGAACCTGTAGCTGTTGCGCGCTGCGGAGAAGGATTTGCAGTAGATGTAGGACAAGCATGGCATTTAGAAACGATGTTCCGTTACACGAAAGAAACAGGGATGGAAATGCACCGTGCTTGTTTAAGAGCGAATAGTATATATGAACCGGAAGCTCATCATGAAGGAGCAATTGAGCTTGTAACAGTAATGAAAGGGAAAGTTTCTATTCAAGTTGAGAATGACGTATATGTGCTAAATGAGTTTGACTCCATTCAGTTTGAAGCTAATAAGAAACATAGTTATGAAAATGAAGAGGATGAAGTAGCGGTATTACATTTAACGATGAAATATTCTTCATGAAAAAATCCCCTATAGAAAAATCTATAGGGGATTTTTTATACGCTATGCTCAAATATATGAAAGAATGTTATTAGTAAGAGCGTGGCATAAGTAATAAACAAATAAAATAAACTAAAAACCCCGTCCCAAAACATAAAATAGCAATGACCCAAAGTATGCGAATGAGAGTAGAGCTAATATCAAAATATTCTCCTAAACCACCGCATATACCAAATAACATTTTATCAGTTTCGGATTTATATAACCTCTTCGACATATTATGATCCTCTCCTTTTTATATCACCGCTGTTATGTATGAGTGATACAGTGTACTTTTATTCTATATGGAAATTTATGAGAAGACCATTAGGTTATATTACATTTTTTTGTGAAAGGACAATACAGTGGATTAATTGTCTTAATTTTCAGTTGGTATTAAAATGAAAATGAGGGTGTGACGTATTTTCTAATATAAGGTGGGGAAATGGTAATGACATTATATTGGTTGACTAATGTAAAGCTTGAAACAGGTTATACATATGAAGAAGCGAAAATTTCACAAACAGAAACTGAGATATGCAGTCTTCTTATTGAAGATGGGCGAATTAAAAGAATTATAGCGGGAATCGCCCAAGAGGAAGGAACGTTAACTTTTGATGCTAATCGTTTATTAGTTTTACCAGCTTTTGAAGAGATGCATATTCATATTGATAAAACATATTATAGTGGGCCTTGGAAAGCTTGTATGCCAGCAGAAAATATTTTTACACGTTTTAATGAAGAAAAAACGATTTTACCAAAGCAATTAGCAACTGCTCAAGACAGGGCGGAAAATATGCTAGAGTTATTGCTTCGAAATGGCGCAACAAATATTAGAACGCATTGTAATGTGGATCCGGTTATTGGACTTCGTAATTTAGAGGCAACGTTAGCGGCTTTAGGAACATATAAAGATCGGTTGTCTGGTAGAATAGTTGCATTTCCGCAACATGGATTATTGCGAAGTAATTCTATGCAACTTGTGAAAGATGCGATGCGTATGGGCGCACAATTAGTTGGCGGAGTGGACCCAGCTACAGTAGATAATGATATTGAAAAATCATTACATACGATTATGGACATTGCGGTAGAATTTAATGCGGATGTTGATATTCATTTGCACGATGCGAATAATCTTGGAACGTTTACAATGAAGAGATTAGCAAGTCTAACGGAAGAAGCAGGATGGCAAGGTCGTGTAACAATTAGTCATGCGCTTGGACTTGGTGGTGTTACTGATAAAGAAGCTGAAGAAGTGGCAGAAAGACTAGCAGCATTAAAGATTGATATCACTTCAACCGTTCCAATCGGTAAACAAGTAATCCCAATTCCATTATTAGATCGAAAAGGAGTTAAAGTTTCATTAGGAAATGATAGTATTACAGATCATTGGTCTCCGTTCGGCACAGGTGATATGCTTCAAAAGGCAAATCGATTGGCAGAACGATTTGGTTGGAGTGATGAAAGGTCTTTAGGGAAAGCTCTTCGTTTTATTACTGGAGGGAAAGAAACGTTAAATAATGAAGGAAAACGAGTGTGGCCGAATGTAGGGGATGAGGCAAGTTTTGTTTTAACGAATGCAACATGCGCCGCGGAAGCAGTGGCTCGTCAAACAGAGAAGCGTGTAGTTATGTATAAAGGGAATGTTGTTATAGGGGATTTAGATCAAGTGAAATCTGATAATCTTGTATAGAGGAATCGTTTAGATGTTTTTAGAAGGGTTCTAATTGTGAAAATAGAACCCTTCTTTTTTATTTAGTAGAAACAGGGAAGTACTATACTTCCTTATAAGGAAGCAAGAAGGGATGAAAAGTTTGGACAATCAACATAATCAAAATCATATTATGGGAACTTTGCAATGGTTTATTTTTTTATTAGCAAACTCAATCGCGCTACCAATTGTCGTTGGCGGATTATTTCATCTTACGACGGAAGAAGTATTTTATTTAATGCAGCGTACGTTTTTCGTAGTTGGTATATCTTCTTTTTTACAAGGATGGCTTGGACATAAGCTTCCGATTGCGGATGGACCAGCTGGATCTTGGGTTGGTGTATTTACCGTGCTTGCTTATGCAACTGTAGGGCAGGATCAATTACATAGTACATTGCAAATTTTAGAATTAGGAATGATGGTTGCGGGAGTTGTTTTAATAGGGCTAGGAGTAACGGGAGTTATCGGGCGTATTTTATTTTTATTTACGCCGCTCGTGACAGGGACGTTCTTACTTTTATTATGTTTACAATTAAGTGGTGTATTTTTAAAAGGAATGCTAGGAATTACAGCTACTGTTTCTCAAATTGATGGATTTACAGCATTAATTGCTTTTGGCATATTTTTATTCGTAGTCATACTCTCCAACTTCGGAAAAGGGTTTGTTAAAAGTTATGCGGTTTTAATAGGGTTAATTAGTGGCTGGATTATTTTTCTCATTGCAGGAAAAGTGACGATCCCATCTCAAGTAACTCATTTTGTGCAACTTCCACATATATTCGCGTGGGGAATTCCAAAATGGAATACAGGTATGGCTGTATCAAGTTTCGTTATGGTATGTATTTTAGTTTCAAATACAGTGGCAGCTATTATAGCAATTAATCAAGCTACCATTCATAAAGCGACTATTGAACAAAAAAAGTTGAAGGATGGAACGTGGGTTGGAGGGATTTCACATATCATTTCCTCTGTATTTTCAACTGTAGGTGTCGTTCCGTTACCAGCAACGGCAGGGTTTATACGCTTAACAAAACAAAAATATATACGATCGTTCTTAATGGCATGTGCGTTACTAGTCGTAATGTCTCTTTTTCCAAGTATCATTCGTTACTTAGCGTCTTTACCATCCGCTGTCGCATCAGCCGTTTTAATGGCTTCGTTCGTACAGTTAATTGGAATTGGATTTAATAATATAAAACAAGTGCCAATGAGCGAAAGGAATGTAACGATTTTAGGAGTTGCTATATTATTTGGAAGTGGTGTTATGTTTTTACCGTCTGGAGCACTCCAATCCTTGCCGTCTGTGATGCAATATATATTCGGAAATGGTTTGTTCGTAGGTACAGTTGTCAGCATATTACTAGAACAAATATGGCGTACTGAAAAGTAAGTGGATAAAAAGAGTGTACGCACTGTATAAAAGTCTAAAATAACATAAGAAATAAAGCCCATTTTCATTCACCACCTGCACATTTCGTTCATACAATATCTTGACTAAATAAACACCCAACTTACACATATACAGCTCTGGCTTAAGCAAGGAGGGTTATACCAGTTGAAGGAAAAAGCGTATCAATCTAAACCGTTACTCACAAAGAGAGAAAGAGAAGTATTTGAATTACTGGTTCAAGATAAAACGACGAAGGAAATTGCAGGTGAACTGTTTATAAGTGAAAAAACAGTACGTAATCACATCTCAAACGCAATGCAAAAGCTAGGGGTTAAAGGACGTTCACAAGCAGTTGTTGAGCTTCTTCGTATGGGAGAGCTCGAACTATAAGAAAGCAGCCGACTTTTATACAAAAGGTCGGCTATTTTTCTGTTTGTTTCATGCTCCATATGAATGATAAGAATGTTTCATACATAAATAGGTAGTAAGGAGGGGATATGTTGAAAAGGGTATTATTAGTTTCAACAAGCGCTCATGATTTGAATGGACACCCGACTGGTTTGTGGCTGGAAGAGCTCGCAGCTCCTTATCATTTATTTAAAAAAGCTAAGTTCGATGTTGATATTGTGTCGATAAAAGGCGGGAGAGTACCAATTGATAGAGTGTCTATTCCGAATGGCATACCTCGTGAATTTAAGCATGTCGCTTCTTTATTGCAAAATACGAGGGCGATTTCAACTGTTCACTCTTCAGAGTATGATGCGGTATTATTTTGTGGTGGGCACGGGGCGATTGTAGATTTTCCAGGTAATCCATATGTAGCAAATTTAATTGAGAATATGTACAATAATAACCGGATCGTAGCGGCTGTTTGTCACGGGGTAAGTTCTTTAGTTGGTGTGAAAAATAAAGATGGCTCGTTTTTTGTTGCCGGTAAGCGTATAACAGGTTATACAAACGATGAAGAAAAAGCTGTACATTTAGAAAATCGAGTTCCGTTTTTGCTAGAAAGTAAGTTGAAAGAAGAAGGGGCTTTATTTTATGTAGCACCTAATTTCACGCCGCATGTTGTAGTAGGTTATTCCTTAGTTGTCGGTATTGGTTCGATGATATATGGGAAGTTGGCTGATCGTTATAGCGTAAAAAAACTATTGATTATTTCAATTATCATATTTGTAGCGGGTTCTATTATTGGATTTATGAATCAATCTTATGCGATTACCATTCTTGCAAGATTAGTGCAGGCGAGTGGGGGCGCGGCGTTTATTGCGCTTAGTATGATTGCAGTGGCAAAATTAGTTGCTCCCGCTAAGAAGCCTGGTGCATTAGCGATGATTAGTTCTTCTATTGCATTAGCAATAGGCATTGGTCCTTTAGTTGGCGGGGCTATTACAAATACATTAGGGTGGCCATATTTATTTTTATTTATGGTTATTTCAGTAGTTGGGATTTTCTTGCTTATAAAATTTATGCCAGAAGAAGCGCAGCATACGGATGAAGCGTTTCATTTTGATTACATTGGAGCGGCGTTATTATTTGCATTCATTACGACTGTTTTATTAGGTGTCAATATTAATAGTTGGCTATTTGTGTTATCGGTAGCTTTCTTATTTTTATTCACGGTTCGTATGAAGAACGCGGAGCATCCATTTATTGATATTGAGTTATTTTCGAACAAATCATTTCTTCGTTTAATAGCGGTCGGGTTTATAATTAATGTGGCGTTATGTGCTAGTCTATTATTATTGCCATCACTGTTAGGAAGAGTGCACGGATTGTCGCCATTCGTTATCGGAATTGCATTGTTTGTTGCATCACTCTTTGGTATTGTATCTAGTTTTATTACGGGGAAGATTGTCCCTTCGTTTGGAAATGTGAATATGATTTATGTAGCGTCTGTCATTATGATCGTTGGCTTTTTAATTTTAGGGCTTATTCCGAACGGGAACTTAATCATTATTTTAGTGGCGGTTATTTTAACATTTATGAGTTATTCAGCTATTCAAGTATCATTAAACACATTTATACCGAAAACATTACATCCAGCTAAAGTTGGAGTCGGTCTTGGTTTATATAATTTAATTAACTTTTTCGGTATGGCATTTGGACCAGCTGTAGCGAGCAAAGTTATGGAAGCTACAAATAGTTATCGTTTGAATTTTATTTTAATCATCATTTTAATTTCTGCTCATTTCTTCTTATTAATAGGAATGTCTTCTTTCCAAAAAAAGATGGAGCAATAAAGTGAAACTTTAATTAGTGGGGGGCATCCCCCACTAATTATTAGCCTACACCAATCGGACTTTTACGGGCAGCCCGATCCCCCATATAACTTCTTTGCTTTCGCTGAATTTTGAGGTGGGGGTCTTACTGCCTGGCAAATAGCGGGGTAAATACGCAATTTATATAGAAGAAACTGACTTTCATATAGAAGGTCGGTTATTTTTCTGTCTTGCAAATTATGAAAAAAAGGAGCAAAATAAAAAAGGTCCTGATCTATATAGGTACAAATGAAAATTTTTATACAGGGGCACTTTAAGTTAGCGAACTTAAAGTGTGTAAAATATACTGATAAACATAAAAGATGATGAATGAGAAAACGGGTGATTAAGTTGAATAGAGCGATCGGTGTTATTGATTCAGGAGTGGGCGGTTTAACAGTAGCGAAGGAATTAATTCGTCAGTTGCCGAAAGAGCGTATTATATATTTAGGGGATACAGCACGTTGCCCTTATGGTCCGCGTTCTCGTGAAGAAGTGCGTCAATTTACGTGGGAAATGACGGAGCATTTATTAGATTTAAATATCAAAATGTTAGTTATTGCGTGTAATACAGCAACTGCGGTTGTATTAGAAGAAATGCAGAAACAATTACCAATTCCAGTAGTTGGAGTTATTCATCCAGGATCACGTACAGCTTTAAAAGTGACAAATACGTATCATGTTGGGATTATTGGAACGATTGGAACAGTAAAAAGTGGCGCCTATGAAGAGGCGCTAAAGTCTATTAATAACCGTGTTATGGTAGAAAGTTTAGCGTGCCCACCTTTCGTTGAGCTTGTAGAGAGTGGGAATTTCGAAAGTGAAATGGCGTATGAAGTTGTAAGAGAAACATTGCAACCGTTGAAAAGTACTGACATTGATACGCTTATTCTAGGATGTACACATTATCCGATTTTAGGTCCTGTTATTAAAAAGGTAATGGGGGATCAAGTACAATTAATTAGTTCGGGTGATGAAACAGCGCGTGAGGTAAGCACGATTTTATACCATAGTAAGATGCTAAATGAGGGAGAAGAACAAAGTGATCATCTCTTCTTAACGACTGGTAAAATAGGCCTGTTTAAAGAAATTGCATCAAAGTGGTTCGGTCAGCCGATTGAAAATGTGAAGCATATCAATTTAGAAACAGAATAATAGTAGATTCATATAAGAGAACTCCTGAGAAATCAGGGGTTTTTTCTGTATAAGTAGCCATAGCTTGTTCTAAAACATGAAACAGCTCGTATACATAATAGTACAAACTTAGATTTTAGGGGGGAATGGCATGCCTAAATCCACTTTTAAATGGGTTGTTGGTGCTACTGTGAGTGCGATTTTATTATCAGGGTGTGGCTTGTTAAATCAAGAGAAAGCGACAGAACAAATTGATCCGCCAAAAAAAGTTACGTATACAGAAGGTGAAAAGAAAGAAACTGCTAAAAAAGATAAACAAGGGCAAACAGTAAATAGAGAGTTATACCTCGTTGATAAAAATGGATATGTCGTACCGCAAACTATTGCAATGCCTACTCCGAAAGCGAATGAAGTTGTACAGCAAACGTTAGAGTATCTTGTGAAAGATGGACCAGTTACAAATTTATTGCCAAATGGATTTCGAGCAGTCCTTCCAGCGAATACGACGATGACCTTGAATTTGAAAAAAGGCGGGACAGCAGTAATTGATTTCTCTAAAGAAATGAAAAATTATTCAAAAGAAGAAGAACGTCAAATTGTTGAATCAGTAGCGTGGACTTTGACTCAATTTACAGAAATAAAACAAGTGCAGTTCCAAATAAATGGTGAAAAGTTAGTGAAGATGCCTGTTGCGGGTACACCGCTTGGTGAAGGTGTAAGTCGTGCGAATGGAATTAACTTTGATGATGAACAAGTAGCAGATGTGACGCATACAAAACCGGTTACACTTTACTTTATGGCGCAAAATAATAATAAGCAGCAATATTACGTACCGGTAACAAGGCGCGTTGCAGAAGGAAAAGAAAATGATTACTCGGCAATTGTGGATGAGCTTGTAAAAGGTCCGATTCAAGGGTCGCTACTAAATGATTTTAATCCAGGAGCTAAGCTTATTACGAATCCAAAAGTGGAGAACGGAAATATTACATTAAACTTTAATGAAAATATATTTGTGAACCCAGACAAAAACATGATTTCAAATTATGTGTTGAAATCGTTAGTCTTATCTTTAACGGAAAAACAAGGTGTGAAAAATGTTTCTATTGAAGTGAATGGGAAAGCAAATCTTATGGATGAGAAAGGTGAAAAGTTAATAAAACCTGTTGATCGTCCACAAAACGTGAATACAGGTAGTTTTTAATCGCGAATAATTTGATATACTTATGTAAGAAAGGGGAATTGCTTTTTGAGTTCCCCTTCTTTTATTGTTATACATATCGTACATTTAAATTTGGCTATACTAATGAGAGTATTTATGAGGGGGTTATTTTTATGCGAGTAGATGGTAGAGGAAAAGCAGAGCTACGCCATATACATATTCATACAAATTATTTAAAACATCCAGAGGGATCAGTACTAATTGAAGTTGGGGATACAAAGGTAATTTGTTCAGCGACAATTGAAGAGCGTGTACCGCCGTTTATGCGCGGAGAAGGAAAAGGCTGGGTAACAGCAGAATACTCAATGATTCCACGTGCGACAGAGCAACGTACAATCAGGGAGTCAAGTAAAGGGAAAGTAACAGGGCGTACAATGGAAATCCAGCGTTTAATTGGACGAGCATTACGTGCGGTTGTTGATTTAGAAGCGCTTGGCGAAAGAACGGTTTGGATTGACTGTGATGTAATTCAAGCGGATGGCGGAACGAGAACAGCTTCTATTACAGGTGCTTATGTAGCGATGGTATTAGCTTTTGAAAAATTATTGCAAGCAGAAAAAGTATCTAAAATTCCGGTGAAAGATTATTTAGCGGCAACGTCAGTAGGTGTTGTTGAAGAACAAGGTGTTGTTTTAGATTTAAATTATGCTGAAGATTCTAAAGCAGACGTTGATATGAACGTTATTATGACTGGAAAAGGTCAGTTTGTTGAAGTGCAAGGAACTGGAGAAGAAGCGACGTTTAGCAGAGCTGAATTAAATGAATTACTTGATGCTGCTGAACAAGGGATTTTCCAACTTGTTGAAAAGCAAAAAGAAGCGTTAGGTGACATCGTATCTCATATAGAGTAGAGGTGGAAAATATGAAGCAAGTTGTTGTAGCGACGAAAAATCTTGGGAAAGTACGTGAGTTTGCTGAGTTATTTGAGAGATTTGACTTAGAAGTGAAATCTTTACACGATTTTCCTCATATTGAAGAAGTCGAAGAAACTGGTGAAACATTTGAAGAAAACGCAATTTTGAAAGCGGACAGTCTTAGTAGACAGTTGAATTCCATCGTAATTGCGGATGACTCAGGTCTTATTGTAGATGCCTTAAACGGGAAACCAGGTGTATATTCAGCTCGTTTTGCTGGAGAGCCGAAAGATGACCAAGCGAATATCGATAAAGTGTTGCAAGAGTTAACTGACATCGATTTAGAAAAACGTACAGCTCGTTTTTACTGTGCACTAGCGGTTGCTTTCCCTGAGGCAGATAAAGAGCCGGTTATTGTAAACGGAACGTGTGAAGGGAAAATCTTAGAACAGCGCCGCGGGGAAAATGGTTTTGGATACGATCCGATTTTTTATGTAGAAGAATATAAAAAGGCAATGGCGGAACTAAGCTCAGATGAGAAAAATGCCATTAGCCACCGCGGACGCGCTCTTCGTAAATTAGAAGAGAAAATCCCGGAATGGTTTTTAGAAGAATAAGGGAGAGAGATTGATGAAAGCTTTAATCGTAAGCGATAGTCATAGCTCTGTGAAGGAATTACAGCAGTTAAAAGAGAAATATGAAGGGAAAGTAGATGTCATGATTCATTGTGGTGATTCAGAGCTAACGCCTGCTCACGAAGAGCTACAAGGTTTCCAAGTTGTAAAAGGGAATTGTGATTATGCTAACTTTCAAGATGAAATTGTAACTGATGTAGATGGAATTCGTTTCTTAGTTGTACACGGTCATCGTCATGATGTGAAAATGACGTTACAAACGTTAGCGTATCATGCAGAAGAAGTAGGAGCACAAGTAGCGTGCTTTGGACATTCTCATGTATTAGGGGCAGAATTACTTGATGGGATTTTATTTATTAATCCAGGAAGTATTTTGCTCCCGCGCTCTCGTGTGGAAAAGACATTCGCTTTATTAGAAATGGATGAAAATCATATAGAAGTTCGTTTTGAAACATTAGATGGACAGCTGGTGGAACAAGCAATTTTTAAAAGAGGATAAGAAAAATTATCCTCTTTTAAAAAAGTGTTGACTTTATAAGTAGTTATGAATATAATAAATATTGTCGATAGGGCAACGGCGCTAACGAAGAAAAATAAAATAACA
The DNA here is from genome assembly GCF_008042285.1 of Bacillus sp. AR13-1. Taxonomy (NCBI): domain Bacteria; kingdom Bacillati; phylum Bacillota; class Bacilli; order Caryophanales; family Bacillaceae; genus Bacillus; species Bacillus sp. AR13-1. Next base: position 52,789 of record NZ_QNUA01000009.1, on the reverse strand, counting down.
TATGCGGGTGTAGTTTAGTGGTAAAACAAGAGCCTTCCAAGCTCTGGTCGAGAGTTCGATTCTCTTCACCCGCTCCATGTCCCAGTAGCTCAGCCGGATAGAGCATACGCCTTCTAAGCGTACGGTCGGGAGTTCGAATCTCTCCTGGGACGCTAAAAAAACCTTGTTATCTTTTGATAACAAGGTTTTTTGTTTGTTTTAAATTAGTTATTAATAAATTTTTCAAAGACAAAACCGTAATCTTTCACGTTATATTGCTTTTTCGTATCAACGAGCCAGTTAAAGGCGATCTCGTTCATCTCTTTAAACTGTTCTGCTAAATTTACTTGTGCATTTGAAATACGGCTGAAAGCGTTAGATGCCATATCTAAACTTTTATGTGCATACTGCAATGTAATGTCGTTGTCGTATGAAATTTCTTCGATTTTAAGAAGAGCCTTATATAAATCTTTTAATTCTTCAATATGTTTTTTATGAACATCAATTGAGTAATGCTCATCTCCCATTTGAAATTTAATTTCTACATCTAAATCAATCGTTCCTGCAGTTTCAAGTGCTACGTTTTTAATTTGATATTTACTATAGCTAAAGCGGCGTAATGTACGTTTTTTGCTTGTGGCACTTGTACCATCTAAGTGAATTAATCCTTTGTTTGTAAAGCAATATTCATCCGATTTTGATTTAATAAGAAAGTAAATTTTCTCCCCATCTTCATGCATTACGTAATCATCAGCATCGACCTTATCGTAATCTTTTGGTGTGATAACGGAACCTACATCGCTTAATCCTAAAACGTCAGCTGCCATTTTTTTGAACATATATAATCCCCCTTGTAAATTAAATTCTTAATTGTACAAAAATACATTAACATGATTTTAAACTTATTTTTGAAATCTTACAACTCTGTAAGGTAAGTGTAAGGAAGTTCGATGGTAACAAATTACTAATCTTATATAATGAAGATAACAACGATAAATGAGGAGGAAGAGATGATGAAAGGATTAATCGTAACGGGTTTAACAGTAGCTTTTGGGTTTGTGGCGTATGAAAAGTTAACATATGTAATTGATGTTGTAAAACATTTAGTAGCGTAGAAAAAACTGCCATGAGAGGGAAAGGGAATGAGTGAATGAATGGAATGGTTATTTGGAATTATAGGTACTTGTAGTGTAGTTTTATTGTTCTTTGTCCCAAGTGGTATACTTAGTTCGACAACGAGTTTGTTCTTTTTAAGTTTGTTTGCTTGTACGATGCTTATTATTATGTTTTTAATGAAGCGAAGTAAACCAATCTTCTATTTTAGCATGATTGTTATGGCAATTATTGTTCTCCAAATTATTACCCTTGTTATATACCCCACAATTATAAAAGCTTTCCATTAATGATGAACCCTCTGCCGTCTGTTGCTGAGGGTTTTTGTTTGTGAAAAATGAATTTCATTTAGAAGTTTGTTGCTTTTTTGTTATGAAAATAGAATATTCCTATATTTCAAATAAATAATTTTGGAATGTTGTGTTCTCATTACGCATTTGATATATTTACTTTGAAGATCATTAAAATCTAGAAAAAGAGGCGGACGTATGGATAAAAAAGAAAATACGGTCGTATTGTTTCCGCAACTATCAGAACGCTATATTGATAAAGGTTTTTTAGCGTTGAAAGAGCGGGAATTCGAAGATGCATTGCGCTGCTTTGAAATATTACGTCAGTATAATGCAGAAACGGAACAAACAGAATTAGCTTCCGTTATTTGTTTGCTAGAATTAAAACGTATGGAAGAAGCGAAAGAAAAATGTGAGCAGTTGCTTGAAACAGGAGCTGTATTATTTGGTGATATTCTTGAAACGTATGTAACTATTTTAGTTCAAACAAATGATTATGAAGGTGTCATTGAAACTGTTGAGGAAGTTTTGCAAACGAAAGATATAATTCCTGAGCAAAAGGAAAAATTGGCGCAGCTTGCTTTGTTTGCACAAGGGATGCTGAATGAAGAAGATACACCGCTAGTGGATTCGAATTTTGAATTAGAAGAATTTACCGATGGGCTTTTTGGAGAAAACTTTGGTCAAAAGCTAAGAGTGATCCAGAAACTTTCGTTAAAAGACCTGGATCTCGCACTTCCTACTTTAAAGAAATTTTTAATAGACGAAGATCAGCACCCTTATTTAAAAACTTCTATTTTTTATAAAATGGTAGAAAATCAAATAGAAGAAGAGATAGAAGTAGAGAAGTTTGGAAATACGATAAAGGTGATTCCAGCATTTACAGGTCATAATGAGGAGCAATCCGATAAAATTATACATAAATTCTCAAACCGATTAGAGCAAAATTATCCAGATATATTTAGTACGATGGTTACATACTGGAAAGAATTACAAATTAGCATTTTTCCGTTCCCTCTATTAATGGATAAAGTAGAAATTTGGGCTGCTGTCTTAGAGAGAATTGGAAGAAAGCGTTTCGGATTGGCTATTGATGAAGAAGAACTTATGACAGCGTACAATATTGAGTTTGAGGAATTTCATATTGCCTATCAATGGTTACTGCGCATTGAAAGAGAAGGGTATTTGCCCGTATAATTATGAAAAAGAATCGTTCAGTTATTGAAACGAGCACATTCTATGTTATAATGTAAGGGTTGCAAAAGGCAGAAATCTGCCTGTTTGTAAGAGAAGAGGAGTATAATTCTCTTACTTAATATGTTTCATATTAGTCTCGAACAAAATATACCGTAGTTGTCTTTTAGACAATTAGTAGATTGGAACATTGTATCTGAAAGCTTTTTGCTAGAGGGTTATTTGTACATTTGTTATTTCAAGAAAGAGATAATAAAAATTTTGATCTATAGAGGTATGTGCATACATTATTATAGTTGGAGGGAAAGAATAAATGTCTACAAAATGGGAAAAATTAGAAGGTAACGTTGGCGTTTTAACAATCGAAGTTGATGCTAAAGAAGTAAATAACTCTATCGACGCTGCATTCAAAAAAGTAGTAAAAACAATTAATGTACCAGGTTTCCGTAAAGGGAAAATGCCTCGTCCATTATTCGAACAACGCTTTGGTATTGAATCTTTATACCAAGATGCTTTAGATATCATCTTACCAAAAGCATACGGTGAAGCAATCGATGAAGCTGGTATCTTCCCAGTTGCTCATCCTGAGATTGACATCGAGAAATTCGAAAAAGGCCAAAACTTAATTTTCACTGCAAAAGTTACTGTAAAACCTGAAGTTAAATTAGGTGATTACAAAGGTTTAGCAGTAGAAAAAGTTGAAACAACTGTAACTGACGAGGATGTAGAGAACGAAGTAAAAGCTTTACAAGAGCGTCAAGCTGAACTAGTTGTTAAAGAAGACGGAACTGCTGCAGATGGTGATACAGCTGTAATCGACTTCGAAGGTTTCGTTGATGGCGAAGCATTTGAAGGCGGAAAAGGCGAAAACTATTCTCTTGCAATCGGTTCTGGTACTTTCATCCCAGGTTTCGAAGAGCAAGTAATTGGTCTTAAATCTGGTGATTCTAAAGAAGTTGAAGTATCATTCCCAGAAGAGTACCATGCTGCTGAATTAGCTGGTAAACCAGCAACATTCAAAGTAACAATTCACGAAATCAAAACAAAAGAACTTCCTGAGTTAAACGACGAGTTCGCTAAAGATGCTGACGAAGAAGTTGCAACTCTTGATGAATTAAAAACAAAACTTCGTACAAACTTAGAAGAAGGCAAAAAGCACGAAGCTGAGCACAAAGTACGTGACGAAGTAGTAGAATTAGCTGCTGCTAACGCTGAAATCGACATTCCAGAAGCTATGATCGACACTGAGTTAGATCGTATGGTTCGTGAATTCGAGCAACGTTTAAGCCAACAAGGTATGAACCTTGAGCTTTACTACCAATTCACAGGTACTGACGCTGACAAATTAAAAGAGCAAATGAAAGAGGATGCACAAAAACGTGTAAGAATCAATCTTGTTCTTGAAGCTATCATTGAAGCTGAAAACATCGAAGTTACTGAAGAAGAAGTAACTGCAGAAGTTGAAAAAATGGCTGAAATGTACGGTATGCCAGTAGACGCTATCAAGCAAGCTCTTGGAAGCGTAGACGCTTTATCTGAAGATCTTAAAGTGCGTAAAGCTGTAGACTTCTTAGTAGACAACGCTGCATAATAAAATAACAAGGCGCGATTTTAATCGTGCCTTGTTTTATAAATATAGAAATATATTTATAAAACTTTTCGATGAAGAAGGAAAAGTGCCTTTGTAAGTCGAATATACATATTTCAAAAGTTTTAAAATTTTTTTATTTGTACATAACTAGTCATATTATTTGTATTTCTCGCTACGTAGTGACATAATATGTATTTACATACGATACATTTATCGTGTACATACGAAGGCAAGAGGTTAGCACTTTGTAAGGGGTGTGAAAATATGTTTAAATTTAATGATGAAAAAGGTCAATTAAAATGTTCTTTCTGTGGTAAAACACAAACGCAAGTTCGAAAGTTAGTTGCAGGTCCAGGTGTTTACATTTGTGACGAGTGTATCGAGCTTTGTACTGAAATTGTACAAGAGGAGCTTGCGAAGGACGAAGAAGTAGAATTCAAAGATGTACCGAAACCGGTAGAAATTCGTGAAATCTTAGATGAGTATGTCATCGGACAAGATAACGCGAAAAAAGCACTAGCGGTAGCGGTATATAACCATTACAAACGCATTAATTCTAACAGCAAAATTGATGATGTAGAATTAGCGAAGAGTAATATTTCACTTATTGGGCCAACTGGTAGTGGTAAAACATTATTGGCACAAACATTAGCGCGTATTTTAAATGTTCCATTTGCAATCGCGGACGCAACATCTTTAACAGAAGCTGGATACGTTGGGGAAGATGTAGAAAACATCTTACTAAAACTAATTCAAGCGGCTGATTACGATGTAGAAAAAGCGGAAAAAGGAATTATTTATATTGATGAGATTGATAAAGTGGCACGTAAGTCCGAAAATCCATCAATTACACGTGATGTATCTGGTGAAGGTGTACAGCAGGCACTTCTGAAAATTTTAGAAGGTACTGTAGCGAGCGTTCCACCTCAAGGTGGTCGTAAGCACCCGCATCAAGAGTTTATTCAAATTGATACAACGAACATCCTATTCATTTGTGGTGGAGCGTTTGATGGCATCGAGCCTATTATTAAACGTCGCCTTGGTGAGAAAGTAATTGGATTTGGTGCTGAGAAGAAAAATGCTGATGTAAATGAGAAGCATGTTTTATCTCACGTTTTACCAGAGGATCTTTTAAGATTCGGTTTAATTCCGGAGTTTATCGGTCGTCTTCCAGTTATTGCGAACCTAGAGCCGCTTGATGAAGATGCTCTTGTAGATATTTTAACTAAACCGAAAAATGCACTTGTTAAGCAATTCCAAAAATTATTGGAGCTTGACGATGTTGAGTTAGAGTTTGAAGAAGGTGCACTAGTTGAGATTGCGAAAAAAGCAATTGAACGTAAAACAGGTGCTCGTGGACTTCGTTCTATTATTGAAGGCTTGATGCTTGATGTAATGTTCGAACTTCCATCTCGCAAAGATATCGAGAAGTGTATTCTTACGAAAGAAACAGTAGCTGATAATGAACCGCCGAAATTGGTGTTACAAGACGGTACTGTACTTGATACAAAAACATCTGCATAATGCGAAGAAGAAACAGCAATTTTTATAATTGCTGTTTTTCTTTATGTTTAGCACTATTCCTCCCAGGAAATACTAAAAGGTAAAACATAGCGGGAGGAAATGAATTATGAGCTGGACAAATATATTTTTACTTGTTCAACTTGTTTTTGGCGTAATTGTCGGATTGTATTTTTGGCATTTACTTCGAAATCAGCGAACACAAAAAGTTTCAATTGATCGAGAATCGAAAAAAGAATTAGAGCAGCTTCGTAAAATGCGTGAGGTTTCTTTAACAGAGCCGCTTGCGGAAAAGGTACGTCCTACATCCTTTATAGACATTGTAGGGCAAGAAGACGGGATTAAGTCGTTAAAAGCGGCTCTTTGTGGTCCTAATCCGCAACATGTGATCATATACGGTCCGCCAGGTGTCGGAAAGACAGCGGCAGCACGCCTTGTATTAGAAGAAGCGAAACGAAATCCGAAATCTCCATTTCGTACAAATGCAACATTTATCGAACTTGATGCGACGACAGCTAGGTTTGATGAGCGTGGTATTGCGGATCCATTAATTGGTTCAGTGCATGATCCGATTTATCAAGGAGCAGGTGCAATGGGACAAGCGGGTATCCCGCAACCGAAAAAAGGGGCTGTAACAGATGCGCATGGTGGTATTTTGTTCATTGATGAGATTGGTGAATTACATCCAATTCAAATGAATAAAATGCTAAAAGTGTTAGAAGATCGGAAAGTGTTTTTGGAAAGTGCGTATTATAGTGAAGAAAATTCGATGATTCCAACGTATATACATGATATTTTTCAAAAAGGTTTACCTGCAGATTTTCGCTTAGTTGGTGCAACGACACGTTCACCAGAGGAAATTCCTCCTGCAATTAGGTCGCGTTGTTTAGAAGTGTTCTTCCGTGAGTTAGATACAGAAGAAATTCAAAAAGTAGCGAAAAATGCAGCTGACAAAGTGGAGATGCAAGTAGGTGAGAACGGTATCGAAATGATTGGAATGTATGCAAGAAATGGGCGAGAAGCAATTAATCTCGTGCAAATTTCTGCTGGTATGGCGATAAATGAAGAACGACCTTTCATTAAAGATGAAGATATTGAATGGGTTGTTCATTCTAGTCAGCTTACACCAAAGTACGAAAAACGTATTTATCCAATTCCGAGAATCGGTCTTGTGAACGGGCTTGCTGTATATGGGCCGAATACAGGTGCGTTATTAGAAATTGAGGTAACAGCTATTCCTGCGAAAGATAAAGGATCAGTAAATGTCACTGGAATTGTAGAAGAGGAAAGTATTGGAAATCAAACGAAATCAATCCGCCGTAAAAGTATGGCGAAAGGTTCTGTTGATAATGTGTTAACAGTACTTCGTTCTCTAGATGTGTTGCCAGAAGGGTATGATATACATATTAATTTTCCTGGTGGTATCCCGATTGATGGTCCTTCAGCAGGTATTGCTATGGCAACAGGTGTCTATTCAGCAGTGCATCGTACGTATGTGAATAATGAAGTAGCGATGACAGGTGAGATAAGTATCCACGGAGAAGTGAAGCCTATTGGTGGTGTGTACGCAAAAATAAAAGCTGCGAAAAAAGCGGGAGCTAAGAAAGTCATCATTCCGGCTGAAAACATGCAACCATTTTTGTATACAATAAAGGGAATTGAGATCATTCCTGTTCGCAAATTAAAAGAAGTATTTGAATTAACATTTATGCAGGAAAATATGCATCGTGAGCTTGATGCACATAATGATTTGGACGAAACAGATGCACAATCAATGTGAGAATATACAATAATAAAAATTTGCCAGACTTCGTTTAAGTTTGTATGCTTAAGCGGAGTCTTTTTTCTTTTCGTGAGGCACAAAAAAACAGGGGATTAACAATTGCGAAGAATCTCTGCAATTGCATCTAGATGTATTGTAATATAAAATAGTTGAACAGGAGTTTAATTTATTATGGAGGTGCTATGTCTAGTATGAATACGAATGAAAGAATTGTGCCCCTCCTACCATTAAGAGGCATTCTCGTATATCCAACGATGGTTCTGCATCTTGATGTAGGACGTGATAAATCGATACAAGCACTAGAGCAGGCGGCAATGGATGAAAATATCATCTTTTTAGCAATGCAAAAAGAAATGAATATCGACGATCCGAAAGAAGATGACATATATAGTGTAGGTACAGTGGCGAAAGTGAAGCAAATGTTAAAATTGCCGAACGGTACGCTTCGTGTCCTTGTAGAAGGTTTACATAGAGCAGAAGTAGTAGAGTTTATCGAAGAAGAAAATATAGTGCAAGTTTCTATTAAAACGGTAACGGAAGAAGTAGAAGATGATTTAGAAGAGAAGGCTCTTATGCGTACGTTACTGGAGCATTTCGAACAATATATTAAAGTTTCGAAAAAAGTTTCAAATGAAACATTTGCAACGGTAGCTGATGTAGAAGAACCGGGAAGACTAGCTGATTTAATTGCTTCTCACTTACCGATTAAAACGAAGCAGAAACAAGAGATTTTAGAGATTGTATCTGTGAAAGAACGACTACATACACTTATTTCAATTATTCAAGATGAACAAGAGTTACTTAGCCTAGAAAAGAAAATTGGACAAAAAGTGAAACGTTCAATGGAGCGCACGCAAAAAGAATATTTCTTACGTGAGCAAATGAAGGCAATTCAAACTGAACTTGGTGATAAAGAAGGCAAGGGCGGGGAAGTTGAAGAACTTCGTGAGAAAATTGAACAGTCGGGAATGCCTGAAGAAACAATGAAGGCTGCACTGAAAGAATTAGATCGTTATGAAAAATTACCTGTAAGTTCTGCTGAGAGTGGTGTCATTCATAATTATATTGATTGGTTATTAGCTCTCCCATGGACAACAGCAACAGAGGATATGATTGACCTCACTCATTCGGAAGAAATTTTAAATAAAGATCATTACGGTCTTGAAAAAGTGAAAGAGCGAGTACTTGAATATTTAGCTGTACAGAAGTTAACGAATTCATTAAAAGGGCCAATTCTTTGTCTAGTAGGACCTCCTGGGGTTGGGAAAACTTCGTTAGCTCGTTCTATCGCAACATCGTTAAACCGTAATTTTGTACGTGTTTCTCTTGGTGGTGTGCGTGATGAATCTGAAATTCGTGGTCACCGTCGTACATATGTAGGAGCGATGCCAGGACGTATTATTCAAGGTATGAAGAAGGCGAAAACAGTTAATCCAGTCTTCTTATTAGATGAGATTGATAAAATGTCTAACGATTTCAGGGGAGACCCATCAGCGGCGTTACTTGAAGTGTTAGATCCAGAACAAAACCATAACTTCAGTGATCATTACATTGAAGAGCCATATGATTTATCGAAAGTTATGTTCGTTGCAACTGCTAATACACTTGCAAGTGTTCCGGGCCCATTGCTTGACCGTATGGAAATCATTTCAATTGCTGGTTATACAGAACTTGAAAAGGTGCACATTGCTCGTGAGCATTTATTGCCGAAACAATTAAAAGAGCACGGTTTGCGAAAAGGTAATTTGCAAGTACGTGATGAAGCGCTTCTTGAAATTATTCGTTATTATACACGCGAGGCTGGTGTTCGTACGTTAGAGCGTCAAATTGCAAAAGTTTGCCGTAAAGCAGCAAAAATTATCGTTACAGCAGAACGCAAGCGCATTGTTGTAACAGAGAAAAATATTGTTGATTTACTTGGTAAGCATATATTCCGTTATGGTCAAGCTGAAAAAACAGACCAAGTTGGTATGGCAACAGGTTTAGCTTACACAGCAGCGGGCGGCGATACACTTGCAATTGAAGTGTCTGTAGCGCCAGGAAAAGGGAAATTAATTTTAACAGGGAAACTTGGGGATGTTATGAAAGAATCCGCACAAGCCGCGTTTAGCTATATTCGTTCTCGTGCAGAAGAACTTCATATTGATCCGGATTTCCATGAGAAAAACGATATTCATATTCATGTTCCAGAAGGAGCAGTTCCAAAAGATGGACCATCAGCAGGTATTACGATGGCAACGGCACTTATTTCTGCACTAACAGGTATTCCTGTAAGTAAAGAAGTTGGTATGACAGGTGAAATTACACTTCGTGGTCGTGTATTACCGATTGGTGGTTTGAAAGAAAAAACATTAAGTGCTCACCGCGCGGGATTAACAAAAATTATTTTACCGGCGGAAAATGAGAAAGATTTAGATGATATTCCAGAGAGCGTAAAAGAAAACCTTACGTTTGTGCTTGCATCTCATTTAGACGAAGTATTGGAGCACGCATTAGTAGGAGTGAAACAATGAAAGTAACAAAAGCAGATATTGTAATTAGTGCCGTTAAACCGGAACAATATCCAGACAGTGATTTACCAGAAATTGCCTTAGCAGGTCGTTCTAATGTCGGGAAGTCTTCCTTTATTAATAAAATTTTAAATCGTAAAAAGTTAGTACGTATTTCTTCTAAACCAGGAAAAACGCAAACGCTGAACTTTTTCTTAATCAATGAAATGATGCATTTTGTTGACGTTCCAGGTTATGGATATGCGAAAGTATCTAAAACAGAGCGCGCGGCATGGGGCAGAATGATTGAAACTTACTTTACAACACGTACGCAATTAGACGCAGCTGTATTAGTAGTTGATTTACGTCACCAACCAACAAAAGATGACATTATGATGTATGATTTCTTAAAGCATTATGAAATCCCAACAATTATTATTGCAACGAAAGCCGATAAAATTCCGAAAGGGAAATGGCAAAAGCATTTAAAAGTTGTAAAAGAAACGCTTGCTGTTGAAATTGGCGATGAAATCGTTCTATTCTCTTCTGAAACAGGACTTGGAAAAGAAGAAGCATGGAAAGCAATTCATAAAATGACAAAAACAAAAAACGCGTGACGAATGTCGCGCGTTTTTTTTTTATTTACTAAACTTTTAGCGTACGTTTAATGTAACTTCAATATTTCCTCTTGTTGCTTTAGAGTAAGGACATACACCGTGAGCGGCTTCTACAAGTTCTTGTGCTTCGGCATGAGAAACACCAGCAACATGTACGTCAAGTACAGCAGATAGTCCGAAACCACCATCTGTATCTTTACCGATAGAAACGTGTGCAGTCACTTCTGTACTTTCCACCTTCATACGTTTTGTACGAATTACAAGTTGTAATGCACTATCAAAGCAAGCTGCATAACCAGCTGCAAATAATTGTTCTGGATTTGTTGCTTCTCCGCCTGCGCCACCTAGTGCTTTTGGCATTTTTACATCAAGATTTAATATGCCATCATCTGAAACTACCTTACCGTTTCTTCCACCTGTTGCTGTTACTGAAGCAGTATATAATTTATCCATGTTTATTCCCCTTTTCTGTCATTAATTTTTTTCATTGTTTCAATTAACGTGTTTAATTGGATTAATAAAGAATGATATTCTTGCTCTGTAATGCCTAAATTTGTAGCCATCGTTGTTGGTAATGAACAAGCTATTTCTTTTAAATCTTTACCTTGTTTTGTTAATTCAATACAAACTTTTCGCTCGTCTTCTTTTGAACGAACACGTTGTACAAGTTTTAATGATTCCATACGTTTTAACATAGGTGTTAAAGTACCAGAATCTAAAAATAGACGTTCTCCAATTTCTTTTACTGTTAGTCCGTCTTGTTCCCAGAGTACGAGTAAAGTAATGTACTGGGGATACGTAATGCCCATTTCTTCTAAATAGGGGCGGTAAAAACGGGTAACCTCTCTAGAACAAGCGTAAATAGAAAAACAAAGTTGGTTATCTAGATGCAAAGGATTTTCTTTCATAGGCAACTCCTTGTATTTTTAAATTGTGCACAATTTAATTTTGTAAAACCAATATAACGAAAAAGAAATACAATGTCAAATGCATTGCATCGAGAAAGTGAGTACTATATTTTGGAACAATCATACATATTTTCCTTCATGATGAAAGAAGATAGAAAAGATGATGTTATAATTAATATGGAATAGTTTCCATCACTTGATTATGAGGACTTTTTTTGGTAACGTACAAATAGAGTTGTTATTTTATAATTATTATAAAGTAGAAAGTAGAAAGTTCTTTATTAATCTTACTGAAGCTCCTTTATTACATATGGAGAATAAATAAAAAATAATCAGTTGTTCACACGATTGTCAGATTCATAAGAGGAAAGTTGTATTATGATAGTAGATAAAGTGATAAAACGGGTGAAGGGGGACATGCTGCGTGCATATTCTTGTTGTTAGTGTAAATTATCGAACAGCCCCTGTAGAATTTCGTGAGAAACTCACATTTCAGGCAGCAGAGCTAGAGCAAGCAATGACTACATTACAAAACCAAAAGAGCGTGCTAGAAAATGTCATTGTATCAACTTGTAATCGCACTGAGATTTACGCTGTTGTCGATCAATTACACACGGGACGGTATTACATTAAGAAGTTTTTAGCTGATTGGTTTCAGCTTGAAATAGAAGAAATCGCACCATACTTGTCTATTTTTGAACAAGATGGCGCAATAGATCATTTATTCCGCGTAACGTGCGGTTTGGATTCTATGGTTGTTGGAGAGACGCAAATTTTAGGTCAAATAAAAGATAGCTTTTTAGAAGCACAACAAGTAAAAGCGACAGGTACAATTTTTAATGAGTTGTTTAAGCAAGTGGTTACGTTAGCAAAACGTGCGCACTCAGAAACAACGATTGGTGAAAGTGCGATGTCTGTTAGTTATGCTGCTGTTGAGCTCGGAAAGAAAATATTTGGCGATTTAACAGATTGTCATGTACTTATTCTTGGTGCGGGTAAGATGGGTGAACTTGCACTGCAAAACTTATACGGAAGTGGAGCTCGTAAAGTAACGGTTATGAATAGGACGCTTACGAAAGCGGAAGTGATGGCTGAGAAATATATGGGACATGCAAAGCCTTTAAGTGAATTGCAATGTGCATTATTAGAAGCGGATATTTTAATTAGTTCAACGGGTGCATCAGAATATGTCATTACGAAAGAAATGATGACAAAAGTAGAGAGAATGCGCTCTGGTCGTCCGTTATTTATGGTTGATATTGCAGTACCACGTGATATTGATCCAGCGATTGATGAATTAGAAGGCTCTTTCTTATATGATATCGACGATCTGCAAGGTGTAGTTGAAGCAAACCGTGCTGAACGTTTAAAAGAAGCAGAGAAAATTCAATTTATGATTGAAGAAGAAATGGTTTTATTTAAAACGTGGTTAAGTACGCTAGGTGTTGTACCGTTAATATCAGCTCTTCGTGATAAAGCGCTAGCAATTCAAAGTGATACGATGGAAAGTCTTGAGCGAAAAATACCAAACCTTAGTGATCGTGAGAAAAAAGTAATTAGTAAACATACGAAAAGTATTATTAACCAATTGTTAAAAGACCCAATTTTAGTAGCTAAAGAATTAGCTGTTGAAGAGGGAGCTGGCGAAAAATTAGCTTTATTTGCGAAGATTTTTGATTTAGAAGTGGAAGAAGCGGGAAATACGGAAGAAGTAGAACATAAAAGAGCGTGGACACCATCCGTTCCATCTTTATAACTTGGAAGGATGATCGGATGAGTTTTTTAAATAACAGTATTATTTATCATATTGCAATTATTTTATATGCTTGTAGCATTAGTTTATATTTTATAGATTATTTCCAAAGTAACCGAAAGGCGAACCGCTTTGCTTTTTGGTTACTTTCGATTGTATGGGTTCTGCAGTCTATCTTTATGTTGCTTAGGGCTACAGATTCAGAAACGAATCCTATTTTAACTTTATTATCAGGGATTTATTTTTATGTTTGGTTATTGATTACGATGTCATTAGTCATTAATCGATTTATGCGTATTGACTTTTTAGTCTTTTTTACAAATGTTGTAGCATTTGGCGTAAGCGCTTTTTCTATTTTTACACCGCTCGGGAAGATGTCGCCAGTACTTGCAGAGCAATTAGTTTCAGAACTTGTATACGTGCATGTCGGTATGGCGATTATTTCTTATGCAACGTTTACTGTATCGTTTATTTTTTCTATTATGTATTTATTGCAATACCGACTATTAAAAAAGAAAAAGTGGAATGCGAGATTAAGAAGATTAGGAAATTTGCCGAAGCTTGAATCTATGTCTTACGGATTAAATTTATTTTCTGTTCCGTTTTTCTTATTAGCAATTATATTAGGATGCATATGGGGATATACAAAATTGGATAATTTCCATTGGTATGATACGAAAGTAATTGGGTCTTTTGTCGTTCTATTTGTATATTGCGTGGGCTTATATTTACGAGCAGCAGATGTGTTGCAAGGTAAGAAAATTGTGCAGTGGAATATCGGGGCATTTCTCGTAATGCTAGTTAACATTTTTCTATTAAGCAGTTTATCTAATTTCCACTTTTGGTATTTATAATGAGGAGAGAGAATTATGCGCAAAATTATTGTAGGTTCACGAAAGAGTAAACTAGCATTAACACAAACTAATTGGTTTATTGATCAATTAAAAGCGCTTGGTTTACCATATGAATTTGAAGTGAAAGAAATCGTCACAAAAGGTGATGTTATTTTAGATGTTACTCTTTCAAAAGTAGGCGGAAAAGGTTTATTTGTAAAGGAAATTGAACATGCGTTACTTACGAAAGAAATTGATATGGCTGTACATAGTATGAAAGATATGCCAGCTGTACTTCCAGATGGATTAACGATTGGTTGTACGCCAAAGCGCGTTGACCCTCGTGATGCTTTTATTTCTAAAAACGGAGAATCGTTTAAAGACTTAGCAGAAGGCGCGATCTTAGGAACGAGTAGTTTGAGACGTAGTGCACAACTACTAGCTGCGAGACCAGATTTACAAGTGAAATGGATTCGCGGGAATATCGATACACGCTTACGTAAGTTAAAAGATGAAGATTACGATGCAATTATTTTAGCGACAGCTGGATTACAGAGAATGGGCTGGGACGGAGAAGTTATTACAGAACATTTAGATGAAACGTTATGTGTACCAGCCGTAGGACAAGGTGCATTAGCGATTGAATGTCGTGAGGATGATACGGATTTACTTCAGTTGTTAGCGCATATTAATGATGCAGTAACAGAAAGAACAGTGGCTGCTGAACGAGTATTTCTTCATAAACTTGAAGGTGGATGCCAAGTTCCAATCGCTGGATATGCAACTCTTAAAGAAAATGATGCAATCGAATTAACAGCGCTTGTCGGTTCTATGGACGGTTCTGTTTTATTGAAAGAGATAGTAGTAGGTAATGATCCGAAGCAAGTTGGATTAGAGGCTGCGGACCGTTTAATTAAACAAGGAGCAAAAGAGCTCATCCTTGCTGCAAATAAGGAGCAACAATAAATATGAACGCTCTCGCTGGCAAAACAGTATTGATTACACGTGCCCAGCACCAAGCGAAACAAATGAGTGTAGCAGTGAAAGAAAGGAGCGGAATTCCATTGGAAATTCCGCTTTTGCGTATGGAAGGTACGTCTCATAGGCAAATTCAACACATAGCAGGGCAGCTACATTCGTATGACTGGGTTATTTTCACGAGTAAAAATGGTGTAGCTTTTTTTCTAGATGGTTTAGAAACAAAAATACCATTAACTATTAAAATCGCTGCGGTAGGCGTGAAAACAAAATTAGAGTTAGAAAAAAGGGGCTATCAAGTTCATTTTGTTCCGACCTCGTTTGTTGCAGAAACATTTGCCGAAGAGTTTCTAAAAGAGTTAAGTGGAAACGAGCGTATTTTATTTCCGAAAGGGAATTTAGCAAGAGATGTAATCCCGGTTAAACTTAGGGAGTTTGGTGTTTTTCTAGATGAGTTAATTGTATATGGTACGAAGGTGAATGTAGAGAAAAAACAAGAACTTATAACAGCATTGAAATTAGGGGAAGTAAATATTATTACATTTACGAGCCCTTCAACTGTTGATAGTTTTGTTCGTTTACTTGAGGGTACAAACTGGAGAGAATGGACGAAAAAATGTACAATTGCTTGTATAGGGCCTATTACGGAAAAAGAGGCGAACCTCTATTTTTCACATGTTATTGTGCCAAAAGAGTACACTGTAGAAGCATTACTGCAATGCATTTGTGAATCTATAAAATAAAAGAATGGGGATAGAAATCTATGAATTCTTTACAATTTAATCGTCATCGTCGTTTAAGACAAAGCGGGGGCATGCGTGCGCTTGTACGTGAAACATTTTTACATACAGAAGATTTTATTTACCCTATTTTTGTATTAGAAGGAGAAAATACTCGTAATGAAGTTCCTTCTATGCCAGGCGTATATCAAATGTCTTTAGATTTATTGCAAGCTGAAATGCAAGAGGTCGTTGATTTAGGTATTCGTTCTGTTATTGTATTTGGTTTACCTGCTGAAAAGGACGAAGTTGGATCATCGGCATATTGTGAGCATGGAATTGTACAGCGTGCAATTAAGCAAATTAAAGATGAGTTCCCAGAGCTAGTAGTAGTTGCAGATACATGTTTATGTCAATTTACAAGCCATGGTCATTGCGGTGTTATTGAAGATGGCGTTATTTTAAATGATGAGTCTCTTGCAGCTCTTGCAAAAACAGCTGTAAGTCAAGCGAAAGCAGGGGCAGACATTATTGCACCATCTAACATGATGGACGGATTCGTAACAGCAATTCGCCATGCATTAGATGAAAATGGTTTCGCGCACGTACCAGTTATGTCGTACGCTGTGAAATATTCATCAGCATTTTACGGACCGTTCCGTGATGCAGCACATGGTGCACCGCAGTTTGGTGACCGTAAAACATATCAAATGGACCCAGCGAACCGTATGGAAGCATTCCGTGAAGCAGAATCAGATGTAATGGAAGGGGCCGACTTCTTAATTGTAAAGCCAGCTCTTTCTTATCTAGATATCGTTCGTGATGTGAAAAATAACTTTAACTTACCAGTCGTTGCTTATAACGTAAGTGGTGAATATTCGATGATTAAAGCAGCAGCACAAAATGGTTGGATTAATGAAAAAGAAGTTGTACTTGAGAAATTAATTAGCATGAAACGCGCAGGAGCAGACTTAATTATTACGTATCATGCAAAAGATGCAGCAAGATGGTTACAAGAAGGAGGCGCTAAATAATGAAAAAATTTGATAAATCGATTGCGGCGTTTGAAGAGGCTCAAAATTTAATGCCTGGAGGCGTAAACAGCCCTGTCCGTGCTTTTAAGTCTGTTGGTATGAATCCGCTGTTTATGGAGCGCGGAAAAGGCTCTAAAGTATATGATATCGATGGGAATGAATACATCGATTACGTATTATCGTGGGGACCTTTAATTCATGGTCATGCGAATGATCGTGTTGTTGAGGCTTTAAAAGCTGTTGCTGAAAAAGGAACAAGCTTTGGTGCACCAACAGAAATTGAAAATAAATTAGCGCAGCTTGTTATCGAGCGTGTACCATCAATTGAGATTGTGCGTATGGTTAACTCTGGAACAGAGGCGACAATGAGCGCGCTACGTTTAGCTCGTGGTTACACTGGACGTAACAAAATTTTGAAATTCATTGGTTGTTATCACGGTCATGGTGATTCTTTATTGATTAAAGCAGGTTCGGGTGTAGCAACGCTAGGTTTACCAGATAGCCCTGGTGTACCAGAAGGTGTAGCGAAAAATACGATTACAGTAGCGTATAACGATTTAGAAAGTGTAAAATATGCTTTCGAACAATTCGGTGATGACATCGCTTGTATAATTGTAGAACCAGTGGCAGGGAATATGGGTGTTGTTCCCCCTCAACCAGGGTTTTTAGAAGGACTTCGTGAAGTGACAGAGCAAAACGGTGCACTACTTATTTTTGATGAAGTAATGACAGGATTCCGTGTTGCTTATAATTGTGGACAAGGTTACTACGGTGTAACTCCTGACTTAACTTGTTTAGGTAAAGTAATCGGTGGTGGCTTGCCGGTAGGAGCATACGGTGGGAAGGCAGAGATTATGCGTCAAGTTGCACCAAGCGGACCGATTTATCAAGCTGGAACATTATCGGGTAATCCACTTGCAATGACAGCAGGTTATGAAACGTTAGTGCAGTTAACGCCAGAATCATATGTGGAATTTGAGCGTAAAGCAGAAATGTTAGAGGCTGGACTACGTAAGGCAGCTGAAAAGCATAATATCCCGCATCACATTAATCGTGCAGGTTCTATGATTGGTATTTTCTTTACAGATGAGCAAGTTATTAATTATGATGCAGCAAAATCTTCAAACTTAGAATTCTTTGCAGCTTACTATCGTGAAATGGTAGAACAAGGTGTATTTTTACCACCTTCTCAATTTGAAGGTTTATTCTTATCGACAGCACATGGTGATGCAGATATTGAGGCGACAATTGCGGCGGCCGAAATTGCAATGTCAAAATTAAAAGCATAATTTCTTAGAGAAAATCGCTTTCCATTAGGGGAGCGATTTTTTTTATTCATAAAGTAGCCTTAGGGAACATAAATCTGTAATGACATATAGTTTGGGAGGGGGAAAAGAAGTGGCAACAGATCATTCATTACGATTTTCATTAAAAGAATCTGTTTGGTTCCAGAAGGGACAGGAAGTCGAAGAACTTTTGTCAATTTCGTTAGATCCAGACGTTGAGATAGAGGAGCTCGATCATGAAGTTATCGTGAGGGGGCAATTAGATTTAACGGGAGAGTATGTTGCAAGGCAAGATGATTCAGCTTATTCATTAAGAGAGCTATCACCAGCAAAGGCAATTGATTATGTAGAAACAAGGGCAGACGGGGTTAATGAGCTTGTCCATTCCTTTCCGCTCGAAATATCAATTCCAAGAAATCGAGTGAAAGTAATTGAAGAATTATATGTATCAATCGAGGAATTTGATTATGAATTAAAGGAAAATGGTTGCTTACAACTATTAGCGGATATATCTATTACAGGTTTATGTGACGAAGAAAGAACCGAGGATGAAGAGGAAGAGACTGTGTATGCCGAGTTGGAAGCTGATTCAGCTGAAGAAGATGAAAGTAGACCTGCGCCGCACGAAGAGGTACCAGCCTATAAAGAATCAGATGGATGGGAAGATTATGCATTTGAGCCGTTTCAGTTAGAAGAAAGAAAAGAGCAAGAAATAGAAGAAGAGGAATTAGAAGAACATGAACTTGTGGAGCGTGAAGAGGAGCAAGAAAAGACGCCACAATTTGAATTGTTCGGGCGGAAAAATTTCAAGAAAGAAAAAGCGAAAAAGCAGGAAGAGCCAGAGGAAGAAGCATATTCACAGCGAGATGAAAATGCACTTTATTTAACGAAATTATTTACGAAAGAACCAGAAGAAGAATTTACGAAGTTAAGAATGTACTTCGTACAAGAAGGAGATACAATTGAATCGGTTGCAGAACGTTATGAAACGACTGTACAAAGCTTATATCGTGTAAATCAATCAGAAGATATATATTTAACTACAGGGCAAATTATATATATTCCTGTTTCAAAAGCAACAGTGAAATAAGTGAGTGAGTTTTTTCACTCACCTCTTTTCTTTTCCTAGAAGCTATGTTTTGAATAAGAAAGGGTTATTCGTATGGATATTGAATTACGAAATCGCTATGAACCCATTGTGAGGCAATATAGATTGGACACTCAGCATATGGAAGAGCACGGAAGTGTAATGAAAATTTATACGAATCAAGGTCCGTATGCGTTAAAGAAAATACAAGATAGAAAATTAGAGCGGAATAATTTTTTACACCATATTCAATATTTGAAGGAGAAAGGTTTTTCGAATTATGTACCTATCTATCACACGACGGACGGGAATTATGTTTTAAGTGATGGGGCGTATAGCTATTATTTAATGCCTTGGTTAGAACGTGCGGAAGGAAATGGCGAAGATAATGATCAATACCATAAGATGTTTCAAACGCTCGGGACGTTGCATCAAAAAACGGTGAAAGAGGAGACTTATACAGAAGAAGATTTAGAAAAACATTATACAAATATATCCGACCGTTGGGAAAATGATGGTGAGATATTAGAAGAGTTTCTTGTAGAATCAGAAGCGAAGTGGTATATGTCTCCATTTGAATTACAATATTGTACGTATTATCACCACGCTATGAGAGCACGTGAGTTCGCAACGAAACAATTAAGTGAATGGCATGATGCAATGAAAGAAAAGGAAAAAACACGTACTACTTTCGTTCATGGAAATGTATCGCTTAATCACTTTTTATTTGATTATGAACGAAACGGTTATTTTATTAGTTTAGAAAAGTCTCAGTTTGCTACACCGGTACAGGATATCGTCAGCTTTTATTCAAGGTCTTTGAACACATATCCAATTGCGCGGAGCGACCGCTTTGAATGGTATCAAATGTATCAAAAAAATTTTCCATTTACGAAAGAGGAGCAGCTTCTTATGTTTGCGTATATGACGTACCCGTCGCATTTTATTCGGCAAATTCAGTCGTATACGAAAAGAAGAAAGAGTCGTAATGAAGAAAATGAGCTTCGCGGGGTAAAAATTCTGCAGCAATCGCATTGGCTCATTAGTAATACAGAATATTTCCTTTCGCAATTACAAGCTGCCCAGCAAGGGAACGGATAAAGAAGATAAGTAGGGAGAACCCTGCTTATCTTTTTTTATTAGTTCCATAAAGAGATAAAAGCCGTAGTTTCAAATTTATCTTGACGAATAAGGTTTCGTTTTTTACACTATTGTATATAATAATTAACAATCACATAAATGCATTGAAGGGGAAGAGTATAACATGAAACGTCTTCAGAGAGGGGAACCATTGGCTGGGAGGTTCTCTAGATAGTTATGTTAGAAGGTAGCCCTGGAGCATCTTTTCTGAACGGAATGATTCTTATTAGGAAAAGACGGATTTGTCCGTTATCAAATTAAGAGTATAAGCAAATTCTGAATTTGTTTGTAAATAAAGGTGGTACCGCGATGTCCCTCGTCCTTTTTTGGATGAGGGGCATTTTTTATTTTAAGGAGGGAAAATAATGTCAAACACGGAAAATAATTTACCAACTAAATATGATCATATGTCCGTTGAAGAAGGCCTTTACAAGTGGTGGCTTGAAGGCAAATATTTCGAAGCAACAGGAGATGAGAAGAAACAACCATATACAATTGTAATTCCACCTCCGAACGTAACTGGTAAGTTACACTTAGGTCACGCTTGGGATACGACGCTTCAAGATATTTTAACTCGTACAAAGCGTATGCAAGGTTACGATGTATTATGGCTTCCAGGAATGGACCATGCTGGTATCGCAACGCAAGCGAAGGTAGAAGGAAAACTTCGTGAAGAAGGTATTTCACGTTACGATCTTGGTCGTGAGAAATTCCTTGAAAAAGCTTGGGAATGGAAAGAAGAATACGCTTCTCACATTCGTCAACAATGGGGAAAAGTTGGTTTAGGACTAGACTATTCTCGTGAACGCTTCACATTAGACGAAGGTTTATCTAACGCTGTTAATAAAGTATTCGTTCAATTATATGAAAAAGACTTAATTTATCGCGGTGAGTATATCATCAACTGGGATCCAGCAACACGCACAGCTCTTTCTGATATTGAAGTAATTCATAAAGAAGTTCAAGGTGCATTCTACCATATGAACTATCCGTTAACAGACGGTTCTGGTCACATTCGCCTTGCAACTACTCGTCCAGAAACAATGCTTGGTGATACAGCGGTAGCAGTTCATCCAGAAGATGATCGCTACAAACATTTAATCGGAAAAACAGTTACACTTCCAATCGTAGGCCGAGAGATTCCGATTATTGCTGATGAATACGTAGAAAAAGACTTCGGAACAGGCGTTGTGAAAATTACACCAGCTCATGACCCGAATGACTTTGAAGTAGGTAACCGTCATGACTTACCACGTATTTTAGTAATGAACGAAGATGGAACGATGAACGAAAAAGCTGGTAAGTATAACGGTATGGATCGTTTCGAATGCCGTAAAGAGTTAGTGAAAGACTTACAAGAAGCTGGCGTATTAGTAGAAATCGAGCCTCATATGCACTCAGTAGGTCATAGTGAGCGTAGCGGTGCAGTTGTTGAGCCTTATTTATCAACACAATGGTTCGTAAAAATGGCTCCACTTGCAGAAAAAGCGGTAGAACTTCAACAAAAAGAAGAAGAAAAAGTAACGTTCGTACCAGAGCGTTTTGAAAACACATACTTACGCTGGATGGAAAACATTCATGACTGGTGTATTTCTCGTCAATTATGGTGGGGACACCGCATTCCAGCTTGGTATCATAAAGAAACTGGTGAAGTATACGTAGGTACAGAAGCGCCAGCAGATCTTGAAAACTGGAATCAAGATAATGACGTGCTTGATACATGGTTCAGTTCAGCATTATGGCCATTCTCAACACTTGGCTGGCCGAATGAAGATGCAGCAGACTTTAAAAAGTTCTATTCAACAGATGCTTTAGTAACTGGTTATGATATCATCTTCTTCTGGGTATCTCGTATGATTTTCCAAGGTTTAGAGTTTACAGGAGAGCGTCCATTTAAAGATGTATTAATTCACGGTTTAGTTCGTGATGAGCAAGGACGTAAAATGAGTAAATCTCTTGGTAACGGTATTGATCCGATGGATGTTATCGAGAAGTACGGTGCAGATGCGATGCGTTACTTCTTATCAACAGGAAGTGCACCAGGTCAAGATTTACGTTTCAGCATGGAAAAAGTAGAATCTACTTGGAACTTCATTAATAAAATTTGGAACGCATCACGTTTCGTATTAATGAACATGGATGACATGAAGTATGAAGAAATCGATTTAACTGGTGAAAAATCAGTTGCAGATAAGTGGATTTTAACTCGCTTAAACGAAACAATCGAAAGTGTAACACGTAACATGGATAAATATGAGTTCGGTGAAGCTGGTCGTTCATTATACAACTTCATTTGGGATGATTTCTGTGACTGGTACATTGAGATGGCGAAACTTCCACTATACGGTGAAGATGAAGCAGCTAAGAAAACAACTCGTTCGATTTTAGCTTACGTATTAGACCAAACAATGCGTCTATTACATCCATTCATGCCATTTGTAACAGAGAAAATTTGGCAGCATTTACCGCATGAAGGCGAGTCTATTACAGTAGCAGCATGGCCAACAGTTCGCGAAGATTTACAAGATAAAGAAGCGGCAGCAGAAATGCACCTTCTAGTTGATATCATTCGCTCTGTTCGTAACATCCGTGCGGAAGTAAATACACCAATGAGCAAAAAAGTTCAAATGCAAATTAAAGCAAAAGACGAGGTAGTACTAGCTCAGCTTACGAAAAACAGTTCTTACATCGAGCGTTTCTGTAACCCAAGTGAACTAACAATTAAGATTGATTTACAAGCGCCAGAAAAAGCGATGACTGCAATCGTATCAGGTGCAGAGTTATTCTTACCGTTAGCTGATCTTATCAATCTTGATGAAGAGAAAGCGCGTCTTGAAAAAGAACTTGAGAAGTTCGATAAAGAAGTAGAACGTGTACAGAAGAAACTTTCAAACCAAGGATTCGTAGCGAAAGCTCCTGCAGAAGTTATTGACGGAGAGCGTGCGAAAGAGCAAGATTACCTAGAAAAACGCGAAGCGGTTCGTCAACGTCTAGCGGATCTTGAGAAATAAAAATGTTTTTCAGAGACTCACTATATTGGTGAGTCTCTTTTCTTTGCGTATAATAGAATTAAGAAGTTTGTCTTTTGAAAGGGGAATAGCAAACGTGATACATACATACGAAGAAGCGATAAACTGGATTCATAGCCGATTGAAATTTGGGATAAAACCAGGGCTAGAAAGAATGCAATGGATGTTAGAAGAACTCGGAAATCCAGAGCGTCATATAAAATGTGTTCATCTTGCCGGCACAAATGGAAAAGGTTCAACTTTAACATATATGCGCTACATGTTAGAAGGCGCGAAATATAAAGTAGGAACGTTTACATCGCCTTACATAGAAACATTCAATGAACGTATTAGTGTAAACGGAATACCGATTGCAGATGAAGAGATTGCGGAACTTGTAAATATGGTAAAGCCAGTCGTTGAAAAATTAGATGAGACGGACTTAGGAGAAGCGACTGAGTTTGAAATCATTACAGTAATGGCAATTTATTATTTCGGTAAAGTTAATTTCTGTGATGTTGTTTTATTTGAAACGGGGCTTGGGGGAAGATTTGATTCTACAAATGTTATTCATCCGGTTCTCACGATTATTACGAATATCGGCCACGATCATATGCATATTTTAGGCAATACACTAGGAGAAATTGCATATGAAAAGGCAGGGATTATTAAGTCTGGTGTTCCAGTTATTACTGGTGTGAAAAATGAAGAAGCATTGCAAGTAATTCAAAAGGTTGCTAAGGAAAATCATGCAAGCTTATATGAACTTGGAAAACAGTTTACAACACTACATAAACATTCTAATAAAGATGGGGAACACTTTGATTTTGATTGTCCATTTGCCTCGTTTGAAAATGTTCGGATTTCAATGAAAGGCATTCACCAAGTAGGCAATGCAGCACTAGCGCTTATGGCAGTAATGTATTTAAAAACATATTTATCATTTTTAATTAATGAAGAGGAGATGAAAGTTGGCTTACAAGAAGCATACTGGATTGGTCGATTTGAAAAGTTACAAAGTAATCCAGATATTATAATAGATGGTGCTCATAATCCAGAAGGTATTGAAAGTCTTGTAAAAACAGTAGAGGCACATTATAAAAAGAAGAATGTAATAGTTTTATTTACTGCTCTTGGTGACAAACAGTTACATAACATGGTAGGGCAATTAGAAAAAGTTGCTGATGAAATAATATTTACGACGTTTGCCTTTGATCGTGCCATTTCTGCTGACAAGCTTGCATCGTATTCACAACAAGAGTCAAAATTAGTTTTTGAAGATTGGAAAGAGGCAATTGATACAAAGGTTGACAGGATAGGAGAACATGATGTTTTTATCATAACAGGTTCTTTGTATTTCATTTCCGAAGTTAGAAAATATATTCGCGAGAAAAACTAGATAGTCTTTGCTATCTAGTTTTTTGTTCTACAAATGAAGTCAAATGCATACATATAAGATAATAATATAGGGTTATTTGACGAATTCCTCTGACAAATATCTCGTTTTTTTGTGGAATGAATATGATATGATGCGGACAATGACAAGAGGTGAGGTGTGAGTGTATGGACAAGCAATCACGAACGATCTCGGTGAAAGTAAATGGAACAGAAGCGAAGTATGAGGAAAAAAAGAAGGATGAGTTTGACTGGATGATAGCAGAAAGTGAGAGACCGAAAAATGTAGTTCCGTTTCAAAAAGCGAAATCAGTATCTATGGAAAAATATCGAAAGAAGTGGAGCAATACAATAATCGCAATCGTTGCAACTGCAATAATTATCGGTACTGCATTTGGGATGGGTATGATTCATTTATTAACTGGACAAGGGACGACAGGAGAAGGTAAGGTAACGGCTTCGAAGCAGACAGGTAATGAGGAACAAAAGGTGGGTGGAACGGCAGAACAAACACCAACACCGAAAGAGGAAAAACCAAAGGCACAGGTAGGAACGTCATTAGAACCAATGAAACTATTTTTCGTTCAAGGAGGGCTTTATTCCTCTGAAGAAAAAGGACAGGCTGCTATTGAAGAGTGGAAAAGTAATGGGGGCGTGGCTACTTTGAAACCGAGTGGTGATAAGTATGCGTTAGTTGTTGCTATTACGAGCGATGAACAGGCTGTTAATCAATTAATAGATCAGTATAAGCAAGATGGTGTTTCAGTTTTGAAAAAAAATTGGGATATTACAGATAAAGCATTGCTCAAAAATGATAAAGAAGTAGGAATGTTTTTAGCGAAAGTGCAGCCATTATATACTCATTTAGCAAAATATGTGTCCAGCGTACAAACTAGTGGAAAAAGTAATCCAAAAGATATAGAAGCGATTCAAAAAGAGTGGAAAGCTATGGAAAAGGAAGGGAAGAGTATGAAGCGTGAAGATGCAAAGAAGCTTTATACGTATACGTCAATAGCGGTGCAAACGATTAAGGAAGGGAAGAGCGATAAGGAATCTGTAGCTAAATTAAATCAAGTTATTATTGATGGTATACTTTCGTATGAAAAAATGGTTTCACAAAAAGTGAAATAATAGGATAATGAAATGACGAAGAAAGAAGTACATATACTTCTTTCTTTTCTTTTGAATTTAGAACAAAGTGCTTTCTGTATGGGCAGCATATAATCGTATTTAAAAAGAACTATTATTTTGTTTAGAGAAAATGATATTTCTAGAATTTGTGGGGAAACTATTCCTTTGATACGATTGATTTGAATTATTCTGCTTCATGTGAGAAGGGAAGGAGAAAATATGAGGAAAATTATTTTAGCTTCAGGGTCACCTAGGAGGAAGGAACTGCTTGAATTAGCAGATGTGCCATTTGAAATCGTTGTTAGTGAAGTAGAAGAGACGATTGGTGCATACTCATCACCTTCTGATATTGTTATGTCGCTTGCTTTGCAAAAAGCATCTGCTGTGGCAGAAAACCATAGTAATCACGTTGTACTAGGTGCAGATACAATTGTTACATATGATTCGCGTATTCTTGGAAAGCCGTCTAATGAGGCTGAGGCGAAAGAAATGTTACGATTATTATCGGGGAAAACACACGAAGTATACACAGGTGTTGCAATTATATCGAAAGAAAAAACGGTAACTTTTTATGAACGTACAGAAGTAACATTTTGGGGATTAACAGAAGAGGAAATAGACGTATACGTTGCATCGAAGGAACCACTTGATAAAGCAGGGAGCTATGGAATTCAAGGTAAAGGGTCTATTTTTGTTCAACATATTCAAGGGGACTACTACAGTGTAGTTGGCTTGCCAATTGCGCGTCTTGTCCGTGAATTAAAACAGTTTGATAGCGATGTAACCCATGCGTAAAATTGCATGGGGTTTTCTTTAGGAGAAATCGTAAAAAAAAGGGGTGGAGAGATGAACGGTATTCGTGATGTTGTGAGAGAAGAACAGCCACGGGAGCGTTTATTGTTAGAAGGAGCAGGAAGTTTATCGAATCGAGAACTTCTTGCAGTTTTACTCAGAACGGGTTCTAAAGAAGAAACGGTGTTAACGTTATCAGATAATATTCTCCATCATTTTGACGGCTTACGAATGTTAAAGGATGCAACGTTAGAAGAGATGATGAGCATTCATGGTGTTGGGATTGCAAAGGCGTCGCAGCTTATGGCTGCTTTTGAATTAGGTAGAAGAATGGTACGTTTAGAATATCAAAATAGATATAGTATTCGAAGTCCAGAAGATTGTGCGAGTTATATGATGGAAGAGATGCGTTTTTTGCAACAGGAGCATTTTGTTTGTTTATATTTGAATACGAAAAATCAAGTGATACATAGGCAAACTATTTTTATTGGAAGTTTAAATACGTCGATTGTGCACCCGAGGGAAGTTTTTAAAGAAGCGTTCCGTCGGGCAGCAGCCTCTATTATATGTCTTCATAACCATCCCTCAGGAGATCCGGCGCCGAGCCGTGAAGATATTGAAGTTACAAAACGATTAGTAGAATGTGGTCGAATTATCGGAATTGAAGTACTTGATCATATCATAATAGGTGACCATAAATTCGTGAGTTTAAAGGAAAAAGGTCATATTTAAGACTATTCTTTTTACTTATTTTGTTTTATAATGTGATTTATGAGTTTTTTGTAGAAAATTATCTACAAAAAGGATGCAGATATAAAAAAACGTACTGTTTTTATAAATATAAAGTAAGAAAAATGAGTCCGTGAAAATAAGAAGGGAAGATAAATGATATGTTTGGATTTGGTGGATTTACTCGCGATCTTGGAATAGACTTAGGAACAGCGAATACGCTTGTATATGTGAAAGGGAAAGGTGTAGTTTTACGTGAACCTTCAGTAGTAGCATTACAAACTGATACGAAACAAATCGTTGCGGTAGGTAGCGATGCAAAACAAATGATTGGTCGTACACCAGGAAACGTAGTGGCACTTCGCCCTATGAAAGATGGTGTAATTGCTGATTACGAAACAACAGCAATAATGATGAAATACTACATTCAACAAGCTCAAAAATCAAATGGATTCTTCTCACGTAAACCATACGTAATGGTATGTGTACCATCTGGTATTACAGCTGTAGAAAGACGTGCAGTAATCGATGCGACTCGTCAAGCTGGTGCTCGTGATGCTTATCCAATCGAAGAGCCATTTGCAGCAGCAATTGGTGCAAACTTACCTGTTTGGGAGCCGACTGGTAGTATGGTTGTTGATATCGGTGGTGGTACAACAGAAGTTGCAATTATTTCTTTAGGTGGTATTGTAACAAGTCAATCAGTTCGTGTTGCTGGTGATGATATGGACGATTCAATCATTCAGTACATTAAGAAAAGCTACAACTTAATGATTGGTGAAAGAACAGCAGAAGCACTAAAATTAGAAATCGGTTCTGCAGGCGAGCCAGAAGGTATTGAGCCTATGGAAATTCGCGGTCGTGATTTAGTAAGTGGTTTACCGAAAACAGTACTAATTCAACCAGAAGAAATTGCAGATGCATTAAAAGATACAGTAGATGCAATTGTAGAATCAGTTAAAAATACGTTAGAAAAAACTCCACCTGAATTAGCAGCGGATATTATGGACCGCGGTATCGTATTAACGGGTGGCGGGGCATTACTACGTAACTTAGATAAAGTTATTAGTGAAGAAACAAATATGCCAGTTCTTGTTGCAGAGGATCCATTAGATTGCGTAGCAATTGGAACGGGTAAAGCATTAGACAATATCGACCTTTTCAAAACTGCTGCTCGATAATATTGCAAAATAAAAATCAATGAAATTAAGAGGGTGTGAACGTGCCACAGTTTTTCTTAAACAAAAGATTAATTGTTTTGTTAGTTAGTATTATTCTTCTCGTGGCATTGATTGGAATCTCATTGAAAGAACGGAACAGTTTATCATGGCCAGAGCAGTTTATAAAAGATACTGTCGGTGTTGTAGAACGTGTATTCCAAAAGCCAGCGAATTATGTTGCCGGATTCTTCGAGAATGTAGAAGATGTAAAGCGCACGTATGAAGAGAATAAAAAGCTGAAAGCAAAATTAGATTCTACCGCAGATTTATCTGCCGTAGTGAAAAATTTAGACGATGAGAATAAAAAACTACGAGAATTAACTGGTAAAGAAAAGTCCCGTGGTGATTATACGGAAGTACAAGCTAGTGTGGTTTCTCGTAATCCCGATAAATGGTACGATTTAGTTGGAATTGATAAAGGAGCACAGCAAGGGATCAAAAAAGATATGGCTGTTGTAACTCCGAAAGGTTTAGTTGGACGCGTAAAAAGTGTATCTCAGTTTACATCGTCAGTAGAGTTGTTAAGTTCGATGAGCCGAACAAACCGTGTTTCTGCTATTGTACAAGGACAAGAAAATATCTTTGGATTAATTGAAGGTTACGATAAAGAAAAACAACTACTTCTTTTCACAAAGATTAGCTCTGATGCAGAGGTACAAAAAGATCAACTAGTTGTAACATCTGGACTTGGTGATATCTTCCCTAAAGGTCTTGCGATTGGGAAAATTGTTGATGTTCAGCCAGATCCATACGGTTTAACAAAAACGGCTTATGTAAAACCATCCGCTGATTTGAATGATGTAGAGCATATTATAGTTGCAAAACGTGATATGCCTACAGCGCCGTTAGAATAGGAGGGAGAGAAGAGATGATGACGATTTTAAAAAGAGCAGCTCTTCCTCTTTTGCTCCTTTTTGTTTTTTTATTTGAAAATATGTTCTCTACTGTTGTTCCAACAGACGTCTTTTGGAAAGGCAGTATAGCAGCACCGCATTTCTTTATAATTGTGTTATGTTTTATTACAGTGTACTATAGTCCGGTTCAAGGGATTTACTACGGACTATTATTTGGTTTCTTATTTGATACCGTATACACGGAACTTGTCGGTATATATATATTTGCTTATCCGATTTTAGCTTATTTAGTTTATAGTGTGATGAAAGTATTACAATTGAATTTATTTATTGTCGCTTCTATCGTACTGGCTGGCATTGCAGCATTAGAGTATTATGTGTATGGGTTTTTAACTTTGTTAGGACGTACTCACATGTCAGCATCTGTCTTTTTCACAGATCGTCTCCTTGCTACTTTATTGCTAAATGGAATTTTCTTATTAATAGTTTGTTTCCCACTGAGACGATATTTAGTGCGTCTTTCAAAAGCGATAGAAGAAAAAGAAAAAAGGATTTTCTAATTTTATGTCGAATTGAATCGGTGGGGTGAACTTTAGTGGAAGAAAAAAAGCAACAAAATGTAACGATAAAAGGGACAAAAGATGGAATAACACTTCATTTAGATGATTGCTGTTCATTCTCTGAGCTACTAAAAGAATTGGATGAAAAGCTTTCTACACATTACTATGAGAGTGACGGACGTTCTTTAATTGAAGTGCGTGTTAAAGTAGGAAATCGCTATTTAACAGAAGTACAACAAGAAGAGATTCGTACGTTAATTCGCAATAAGAAGAACCTTGTTGTAGAATCAATCGAAAGTGATGTTATAACAAAAGCAGAAGCAATAGCTTGGAAAGAAGAAACAGAAATTGTCCCTATTTCCAAAATTGTTCGCTCTGGACAAGTGTTACATGTAAAAGGCAATTTATTATTAATTGGAGATGTTAATCCAGGCGGAACGGTTATCGCTGGGGGGAATATTTTTGTCTTGGGATCATTAAGAGGAATTGCACATGCGGGGTATGATGGAGATTCAGAAGCTGTTATTGCTGCATCTATTATGAACCCTATGCAACTCCGAATTAGTGATGTGACAATGCGGGCTCCGGAAGAGAAAGAAGACGGAGCAGAGGCGGCAGAATGTGCGTACATTAATGAGAATAATCACATTGTTGTCGATCGCCTGCAACTTCTCACTCATCTTAGACCTAATTTAACAAAGTTAGAAAGGGGAATTGTATAGCTGTGGGAGAGGCAATAGTAATTACATCTGGAAAAGGCGGAGTAGGTAAAACTACAACGTCTGCGAACATTGGTACAGCCCTTGCGTTATCTGGAAAAAAAGTGTGTTTAATTGATACAGATATCGGTTTACGCAATTTAGACGTAGTAATGGGGCTAGAAAATCGTATTGTATTTGATCTTGTTGATGTCGTTGAAGGGCGTTGTCGTTTACCTCAGGCTCTTATTAAAGATAAGCGTTTTGATGATCTTTATTTATTACCTGCAGCACAAACGAGCGATAAATCGGCGGTAACACCTGAACAAATGGATGAATTAATACAAGTATTACGTCAAGATTATGATTACATATTAATTGATTGTCCTGCGGGGATTGAGCAGGGGTTTAAAAATGCAGTAGCAGGTGCGGATAAAGCAATCGTTGTAACAACACCAGAAGTATCCTCAATGCGTGATGCGGATCGTATTATCGGGCTTTTAGAGAAAGAGGATATTGAACCACCGAAACTTGTCATTAACCGTGTGCGTAGTCATATGCTTCATGAACAGGATATGTTAGACGTTGATGAAATCGTACGTACACTGTCAATCGAGCTTCTTGGAGTTGTCGAGGATGATGATGAAGTTATTCGTGCTACGAATACAGGTGAACCTGTAGCGCTGCAACCTAGCGGGAAAGCAGCAATAGCTTATCGTAATATTGCAAGACGCTTGTTAGGTGAGAATGTACCATTACAAGCATTTGAACAAGAAAAAGTATCGGTATTTACAAAGATGAAAAATTTCTTTGGAATCCGTTAAAAGCACTTCGCATAAATGCGGAGTGCTTTCTTTTTTCTTCGCATGAATATCTTCCTTCTATAACTCATACATATGTACAAACTGTATATAACTGTTTCTATTTGAATAAGGCTAACGAAAGAAAGGAGACAGTATGAAGAATAGACGTGTGGAAGAAATTAAAAAGCGGATTGCGAAAAGGAAAGCAGAGCAAGAATTGCTAGAAGAAGAGCAGTATTTTGCGGGAGGAGATTTTGATAGCGAAACGGTCTTTATTGAAGAGGGGGAGAAGGAAATTCATCCTCTATTTCGAAAAGAAGTTTTTCTCTTCAAAGTTTTGCTATCAGCAATATTAGTTCTTTCGGTTGCTATTTTATTTAAGAACGCACCTTCTTCTTTTGATGGTACTAGAGCTGTTACAGAAAAAGTTATGCAAGAAGAATTTCAATTTGCTACTATATCGAAATGGTATGAAAATCAGTTTGGAAAACCTCTCGTGTTCTTTTCTCCAAATGAGAAAAAAGAAGAGGCTATTCAGCAAAAGGATTATGCGATTCCTGCCTCTGGAAAGGTGATGCAAGGATTTCAAAAAAACGGCCAGGGTGTATTTGTTCAAACGGCTACAAATGCAACGGTGGAGTCAGTAAATGAAGGTATAGTTGTTTTTGCGGGCAAGAAAGAGGAACTTGGAAATACAGTTCAAATTCAGCACGCTGATGGTACGGAGTCATGGTATGCAAATTTAAATGATATGTCAGTAAAATTATATGATTACGTTTCAAAGAAACAAAAAATTGGAATAGTGAGTAATGATGAAAATAATAAAAAT
Source organism: Bacillus sp. AR13-1 (assembly GCF_008042285.1). Classification (NCBI taxonomy): domain Bacteria; kingdom Bacillati; phylum Bacillota; class Bacilli; order Caryophanales; family Bacillaceae; genus Bacillus; species Bacillus sp. AR13-1. Next base: position 20,455 of record NZ_QNUA01000009.1, on the reverse strand, counting down.
GGCAAATTTTATTTTGCAATAAAAAAGAATGAAAAATTTATTGATCCAATTCAGGTGATTTCATTTGATTAAATATAGGGATGTTTTCACGAAAATTTCTGTGCATCCGTTGTTTTGGGTTATTATTGTCATTGGTATTTTTACAGCACGTTTTAAAGAGTTACTATTACTATTTTGTATCGTTTTAGTTCATGAACTTGGGCATGCTTTTGCCGCAGCGTATTATAATTGGCGTATTAAACAAATTCAGCTTTTGCCGTTTGGTGGCGTAGTTGAGATGGAAGAACATGGGAATAAATCTTTAAAAGAAGAATTAATTGTCGTTATGGCGGGGCCAATTCAGCATATATGGATGATTGCGGTCGCTTACATTTTGTATAAAGCGGGCTGGGTAACTGACGATTTGTACCATTTCTTTGTATGGAATAATGTCATTATTTTAGGGTTTAATTTATTGCCTATTTGGCCACTTGATGGTGGAAAAGTATTATTTAATGTATTATCATATCGTTTTCCCTATTTACAAGCACATGAAAAGATGATGAAATTGTCATGTGTTTTTTTTAGTGTAATATTAGGATGGCAGTTACTTTGGAATAGTAATAACATTATGATGTGGGTATTACTCGTTTTTCTAGCGATTTCTTTATATCAAGAATGGAAACAAAGACGGTACGCATTTATGCGTTTTTTATTAGAGCGTTATTATGGGAATAAAAGAGATATTGAAAAAATAGCACCTATTGAGGTGAAAACGGAAGATCATTTATATACGATTTTCACAAAATTTCGCAGAGGATATAAACACTCTATTATCGTCCATGGAAAATATAAAGAGCATTACACATTGGACGAAAATGAATTGTTGTATGCGTATTTTGCTGAAAAACGAACAACCTCATCTGTTGAAGAATTAATTGGTTAGTGTTGACGACGACACTAACCTTTTATATTGTAAGGAAAAGAAATGAAAAGTGAGGAAAGAATTTTGAAGACGTTATATATTAACTACACTGGTTCGGAAAAGCGTGTTGCGATAGAAGAGAAACAAAAAATTGTAGAGCTTTTATGGAAACGGAATGAAGAGCAGGAGATTGTCGGACATATTTATGTTGGGCGTATCGTAAGAACAATTGCTGGAATGAACGCAGCCTTTGTAAATATCGGATTAGAAAAACATGCATATCTTTCATTTGATGATGTACCATCTTCATATCGCATACATGAAGGACAGGCGATACTTGTACAAGTTGTGAAAGAGGCAATTGATACGAAGGGGCCAAAATTAACGGCGAAGATAGAAGTTACCGGAAAATATGTCGTTTACATGCCCTATGATGACATGCGCGCTGTTTCTCGGAAAATAAAAAATAATAAAAGAAGACAACAGTTACTGGGAATTGAAGTAGAAGGAACAGGTGGATACATTTTCCGTTCTGCTTCTGAAAAAGGAACGATCGATGAAATACAAGCTGAAATGCAAGGGTTGCAGCAGTTATATGAAGAGTTAAAAAGAAAAGAAGATCAAGGGAAGGCGCCCTTACTACTTCATCAACCAGCGACGTTTTTAGATCGTGTATTTCAGGAGAACCCAATTGAAACAATTGAAAAAATAGTTGTAGATACGAGAAGTATAGTAAAAGAATTAGAAGAAAAAGTAGGGAAAGAAAGAGTATCCTTTTATAATGAAAAATCTTCGATGTTTAACCACTTTGGAATAGATCGTGAAATCGAGAAAGCACTTCAAAAAATTGTGTGGCTACCAAATGGTGCCTATCTAATTGTAGAACAAATGGAGACGATGACTGTAATTGATGTGAATACAGGTAAATTTACTGGAAAACAAAATTTACAAGATACCGTATTTCGCACAAATGAAATGGCTGCTGAAGAGATTGCTCGTCAATTAAGACTTCGTGATATTGGCGGGATGATATTAATTGATTTTATTAATATGAAAAGACGGGAAGATAAAGAGAAGGTAAGAGAGCGTTTAATGATAGCTTTACAAGATGATCGCACATATACAAGAGTGCTTGGGTTTACAGAGTTAGGTATTTTAGAGATGACGCGTAAGCGCAAGAAACATTCGTTACGTGACGTATTATTAGAAGAGTGTGCGCCTTGTAAAGCGACAGGTTACGTTATATCTAATGAAACAATTGCGTATGAGCTAGAGAGAGAGCTTATTACTTATGGTAATATAGAGGATGAAGCTGTATTGATTGGTGCTTCAAAAAAAGTACAAAAACATTTTTCACAAAAAGAATTACAAAAAAATATTCCATTTGAAATTTATTTCAAAGATGATATTATCGAAAAGTACGCTATTATCCGTTTTGGAAGTAAGAAAGAAATTGTAGAACGGAAAAAATAGTTAGCAGAACATTCATTGACAATAGTCAATGAGTCATGGTAATATTTTTATGTTATAGTTTATAGCACCTAAACTGCTATATGCTACAACCGCACAAGACAGGTTCCCTAAAGACATTTTATGTCTACCTCGTTTTTGGCGAGTCTTAGTAATTAAGAGGAGGTGCAAGTATGTACGCAATTATCGAAACAGGTGGAAAACAAATTAAAGTTGAAGCTGGTCAAGCAATCTACATTGAAAAATTAGATGTTGAAGCTGGTGAAACTGTTACTTTTGACAAAGTTCTTTTCGTTGGTGGCGAAAACGTGAAAGTTGGTAGCCCAGTTGTAGAGGGTGCAACAGTTACTGCGAAAGTTGAAAAACAAGGTCGCGCTAAGAAAATCATCGTTTTCAAATACAAAGCGAAAAAGAACAATCGTAAGAAACAAGGTCATCGTCAACCTTACACTAAGCTAGTAGTTGAAGCTATCAACGCTTAATTCTGGTTAAGATGATTAAGATTACGATAAGTCGCACGAAACTAGGAAGTATCCGATCATTTAAAATGACTGGACATGCCAATTATGCGCCACATGGACAAGATCTTGTCTGTGCTGGAACTACAGCGGTTGTGTTTGGTTCTATAAATGCAGTGGAAGAACTTTGTAATGTGCAGGCAACTATTGAACTCGGAAGTGATGGCGGATTCTTGACGTATGAATTGCCTAATGATTTAGACGTTCATACAGCAGAAAAAGCACAAATACTTTTAGAAGGATTGGTTGTTTCACTTAAGACGATTGAACTTGATTACGGAAAGTATATCCGTTTAATAGAAAAAGTGCAGGAGGTGTAACGTATGTTAAGATTAGATCTTCAGTTTTTCGCATCTAAGAAAGGTGTAGGTAGTACAAAGAACGGTCGTGACTCTCAGTCAAAACGTCTTGGTGCTAAACGCGCAGATGGTCAAACGGTTTCAGGTGGTTCAATTCTTTACCGTCAACGCGGTACAAAAATTTATCCAGGTGTTAACGTTGGTCGTGGTGGCGATGACACTTTATACGCGAAAGTTGACGGCGTAGTACGCTTTGAGCGTCTTGGTCGTGACCGCAAACAAGTGAGCGTATATCCTGTTGCTCAAGAAGCATAAGAACTCACGGAAAACTCTAACCTGAGTGCAGGTTAGAGTTTTTCTATATTAAGGGGTATCTAAATGAATGAAAAATGGACAATTATAGATGCGTTGAGCCACTCGAGACATGATTGGCTCAATCGTTTGCAGATGGTTAAAGGAAATCTTTCCCTTGGAAAAGTGGAAGAGATTCATAGGCTCATCGATCGTTTTGTCCAAGAAGCGAGACAAGAATCCAATCTGATGGGGCTATCAATGCCTTTATTTTCAGAGTGGATTTTAACATATAATTGGAAACAGCAACCGTGCTTATTGGAGTACGAAGTATTAGGGAAATTACATAACTTATCTCATCTAGATGAGACTGTATGTACATGGACGAATCAGTTTTTCTTAATGCTTCAGCATAGTTTAGACGTATATGTTGAAAATTATGTTTGTATCACAATTGAAAGTGACGCGGAGAATGCTCGTTTCTTTTTTGATTTTCGTGGAAAGCTAACGAATGTAGAAGAACTACAAACGTGGCTTGCGAACGAAAACAATAAATGGTATTCCATTTCTTATACAGTACGAGACGAAGAAGTCTCAGTTATATTACAACTAATCGAAAAAAGTGTGGTGAAATAATGTTTGTAGATCAGGTCAAGATATATGTAAAAGGCGGCGACGGTGGTAACGGAATGGTTGCGTATCGTCGTGAGAAGTATGTACCTAAAGGTGGCCCAGCAGGTGGCGACGGTGGTAAAGGTGCAGATGTTGTTTTTGTTGTTGAGGAAGGCTTACGTACATTAATGGACTTCCGCTACCAACGTCATTTCAAAGCTGATCGCGGTCAGCACGGAATGAGTAAAGGTCAGCACGGTCGTAAATCTGAAGATTTAATCGTAAAGGTTCCACCAGGAACAATAGTGAAAGATGAAAAAACAGGTGAAATTCTTGCCGATTTAGTAACGCATGAACAAACAGCTGTAATCGCAAGAGGTGGCCGTGGTGGCCGTGGTAATTCACGTTTCGCAACAGCGACGAACCCAGCGCCAGAAATCGCTGAGAACGGGGAACCAGGTCAAGAACGTGATGTCACGCTAGAACTTAAAGTGCTAGCAGATGTTGGACTTGTTGGATTCCCAAGTGTAGGTAAATCTACATTATTATCTGTTGTATCATCAGCACGTCCGAAAATTGCAGAATATCACTTTACAACAATCGTTCCGAATCTTGGTGTTGTTGAAACTGGTGATAACCGCAGCTTCGTTATGGCTGACCTTCCTGGACTAATTGAAGGCGCACACTCCGGCGTTGGACTTGGACACCAATTCTTACGTCATATCGAACGTACACGTGTAATTGTACACGTTATCGATATGTCTGGTTTAGAAGGACGTGAGCCATATGAAGATTATGTCACAATCAATAATGAACTAAAAGAATACAATATGCGTTTAACTGAGCGTCCACAAGTTGTTGTTGCAAACAAAATGGATATGCCAGATGCAGAAGAAAACTTACAAGCATTTAAAGAGAAATTGGGAGACGAAGTGAAAATTTTCCCAATCTCAGCTGTAACGAAACAAGGTGTTCGTGACTTACTATTTGAAGTAGCGAACTTATTAGAAACAACACCAGAATTCCCAATGTACGATGATGTAGAAGAATCTGAAGCAAGTGTAATGTACAAATTTGAATCTGAATCTAATTTTGAAATTACACGCGAAAGTGATGGCACATTTGTTATTTCTGGTTATGACATTGAGAAAACATTCAAGATGACAGACTTCTCACGTGATGAATCTGTACGCCGATTTGCTCGTCAAATGCGTGGAATGGGTATTGATGAAGCCCTTCGTGCACGTGGTGCAACAGACGGAGATATTGTGAAAATTCTTGAATATCAATTTGAATTTATCGATTAAGACTGCCGAAATATGGCGGTCTTTTTTTTTTCGTTATTTGAGTCCAGTAAAAACCCAATTCATATAGGTGAACCATAAGTCGATATAGGAAAAAATCCCCATTGATTAAAGTTTCAATTTATAATAGAAAAAGGAGTGATTTTAGAAGAATATTTTATGGGGAGAAAAGGAATATGTATAAAATATTAATTGTAGAAGATGATGAAAAAATTGCAGAGATATTAGAGGAGCATTTAGAAAGGTATGGATATCAATCTTTCAGAGTGAGCGATTTACGGCATATAAAAGATGAGTTTGTAAAAGTAAGTCCTCATCTTGTGTTACTTGATATTAATTTACCATACTTTGATGGCTTCTACTGGTGCCGCCAAATCCGCACTGTATCGAATGCGCCGATTATTTTTGTTTCTGCAAGAACAGGGGAAATGGATCAAGTAATGGCGATTGAAAATGGCGGAGATGATTACATTACAAAGCCATTCCATTTAGATATTGTAATGGCAAAGGTGAAAAGTGCACTCCGCCGCGGGTATGGTGAGTATGCTTTGGCCGCGGAAAGTGACTGCTTAGGTGTTAATGGATTGTTATTATTCCCATCACAGCACACAGTAGAGTGGAAAGGTCAACAAACGGAACTTACAAAAAATGAGTTTTATTTATTAGAATGTTTAATGAAACAAGCAAATCAATACGTGACACGTGAAGAGCTGTTAGAGGCTTTATGGGATGAAGTAGCTTTTGTTGATGATAATACATTAACCGTGAATGTAAAGCGTGTAAGGAAGAAACTTGAGGAGTTAGGCATTAAAAATGCAATTGTCACAAAGCGTGGGTACGGTTATGCTCTTCTTACTGAGTGGGGCGAAGGGCATGAAGGTTAAAAATTACCTCATAGAACGTTTTTCCTTAATCCTTTCTTACATTATAAGCCTTTGTTTATTTGGACTCGTATTGCAGTTGCAAAGCCTTTTAGAAAAGCGTGCGCTGGACTGGAGTACATGGTTATACGGACTTTTATTAGGGAAAGTTGTGTTTAGTGTATACCTTATTTACGATTACCGAAAACGAAGTGTGTTTTTAAAGAGGATAGAACAGTATATTGCCGGTGGACATACATTACATGACTCTTTACTTATCGATACTTCTTATACGTCAGAGCAAGAAATGGTTGTTGAAGCGTTTACGCTATTAAGGCAGCAATATATGAATGAAGTTCATAAGCAGCATGCAAAAGAGCAACAGCAAATGATTTTTATGAACCAGTGGATCCATCAAATGAAAACACCAGTATCCGTTATTGAATTATTGTTACAGAAATATGGTAAGGAGCACCGTGAAGCAAGGGGAACGATTGAAAGTATTCGTGAAGAAAATAACCGTATTTTAAATGGGTTAGATTTAGCGTTACATATGGCAAGGTTAGATCAATTTTCGAAAGACTATAAAGTAGAAGTAGTAAATGTTATAGAGGTCATTCGAGATATTATTAATGAAAATCGGAAGTCGTTCATTCAATCTTCTGTATTTCCGAAAATGATGTTTGAAGAAGAGACTTGTATGATTGCGTCTGATAGAAAGTGGCTTAGTATCGCGATGAGCCAAATTATTGTGAATGCAATTAAGTATACAAAAATTTCAGAAGCAGAGAAAAAAGAAATTCAATTTCAAATTGAAGAGAAAGATCAAAAGGTGTTATTACATATTAAGGACAATGGAATTGGTATTCCTGAGCAAGATGTAAAGCGTATATTTGATCCGTTCTTTACGGGAATAAACGGCCGTAAAACAAGGGAAGCGACAGGTATGGGTTTATATATTACGAAGGAAATCTGCGGTAATTTACATCATGGAGTGTATGTACAATCAACTGAAGGGGAAGGAACAACAGTTACGTTCCAATTTGCAAAAGATGAAGAATATCATACATTAATGAGAAAAATGACAAAACTGTAAGATAACAAAACGTTTTGTAAGGGAAATCACTCGTTTCTTTTTCTTATTTTTCTTATAGTAAATGTAAGAAGAAAACACGTAGGGGGATTAGAAATGAGTGTTCTTGAAGTAAAAGGATTAACAAAGGTGTACCAATCAAAAGGTTCAGTAGCGACGACTGCTTTAAATGATATAAATTTTAAAATTGAAGAAGGCGAGTTTGTAGGGATTATGGGGCCTTCAGGAAGCGGAAAAACAACGCTTTTAAATTTATTAGCAACAATTGATAAGCAAACTTCAGGTCATGTGCTTGTAAATGGTGAAGAAATTAATCAAATGCGTGCTGCAAAATTGGCGGAATTTCGCCGTACACATCTAGGATTCATTTTCCAAGATTTCAACTTACTTGATACATTATCGATTAAAGAAAATATTATTTTGCCGCTTGTAATGGCGAAGAAATCTGTAAAAGAAATTGATGCGAAAGTACTTGAAATTGCGAGGTTTTTAAACATTGAAGAAATTTTAAATAAAAAAGTATACGAAGTATCAGGTGGACAACAACAACGTGCAGCAGCTGCAAGGGCGATTATTCATGAACCAACATTAATTTTAGCGGATGAGCCAACAGGAAACCTAGATTCTAAGTCAGCGAAATCATTAATGGGAGCACTTCAAGATTTGCATGAGCAAAAGAAAGTAACGATTGCAATGGTAACACATGATCCAGTAGCCGCTAGTTATTGCGAACGTATCCTTTTCATACGTGATGGAGAGATTTTTTCAGAAATACATAAAGGAAGAACGAAGCAAGCCTTTTTCCAAGAAATTTTAGACGTACTTGCGATGCTAGGAGGAGAATATCATGAACTTTCGCCAGCTCGCGCTTAATAACGTAAAAGGAAATTGGCGTAATTATAAAGCGTTTCTTATTAGTAGTTGTTTATCGATTGTCGTATTTTTCATGTATGCTTCCTTCATTTATCATCCAGATGTCGTAAGCGGTAATATTAGTATGAAGACGATGATTACAAAAGGGTTAGAATCGATGAATTATATTGTAGTCATCTTCTCAGCACTCTTTATTTTATATGCGAATTCAACGTTTTTACGAGCAAGAAAAAAAGAATTTGGCTTATTAACGTTAATAGGTGGAACAAAGTCTCAGCTCGGCCGAATGATTATATTAGAGCAACTGATGTTAGGGAGTATTGCCATTGTAGTAGGTATTGGGATTGGAATGCTTTGTTCAAAACTTTTCTTCCAAGCACTCAGTGTCTTACTAAAAATTGATAAAACACTGCCGCTTGTGTGGAATGGAAAAGCAGTTCTTATTACAGTTGGCATATACTTTGTCCTCTTTTTAATACTATCATTGTTTAGTGTTTGGACAGTAGGCCGCTTGCAAATTATTGATTTATTAAGAGAGGCAAGAAAACAAAAAGTAGAACCTTTTGCATTTACATGGTTAGGGGTAGTTGGTATAGGCTGTATTATTGCTGCGTATATACTTTGTTTCCAAGTAACAATTATGAATTTCATTATGTATTTCTTACCAATTGTCGGACTGACGATTGTCGGAACGTATTTACTATTTACGCAAGGAAGTACAGTCGTATTAAAGGCATTGCAAAAACGAAAACAATCTTTTTATACGTATCCCAATATGTTTGTACTTAGCAATCTTATTTATAAAATGAAAGATAATGCTCGTTTTCTATTTGTTATTTCTATTATTACGGCGGTTGTTTCTTCAGCGGTTGGTACGCTTTATGTATATTTTGAAAATATGAGTGCAAAAACGATAGAGCTTACACCGCATGCTATTTCATATGAGGAAAAGGGACTAAATACGCATAGCCTGATTAATGAAGAAAAAGAACAAGAGATTGTAAAAAAACATGGGTTTGAAGATGCACGAAAAGTAATTTACGTAAAACTACCTGCAACACAGAAAATAATGTTGTTTAACAGTGAACGTGAAGTACCAATGACGATTATTTCAGAAAAAGAATATAACGCGGAAGTACGTGAACAAAAGAAAGAGCAAATTACAGAGGTTCATAATGCACCAGGTAGTGCGACGATGGTTATGGTTGATGCAGCAAATGAACTTATGAAGATAGATCGTACGAAACCGTATGAATTTACAATCAACGGACAAATGCAGTCTGCTCGATTAAATGAGCCAACGTCATATTCTGTTTTTAATGATAGCGAATATCTCATTGTGAATGATCAAGATTTTGAGAAATACGAAAAGCTCGTACCAGATGAAGAAAAGACGAAATATTATGGTTATTATATTGAAGACTGGAAAAGTACGGAAGACCTTGTGCTAGATTTGAAAAAGGAAATTGCACCAGAAAAGCAAGGGGAATTGAGAAACGCAGTGTTCGCTTATAAAGATATAAGAGAAGGTGGAGCAATTACAATGTTCATCGGCTTCTTCGTAGCAGTACTGTTCTTCTTCTTTGCTTGTAGCATGACATACTTTAAATGGTTTAATGATAAAGAACAAGATCGTATTCAATTTAAGTCATTAAAAAGAATTGGTATGACAGATAAAGAAATTCGTAAAATTGCAATTCGACAAATGGGTGTTATCTTCTTTATCCCAATTTTAATCGGTACAATTCATAGTGGATTTGCTCTTCATACGTTAGGAAAAATGCTTTATATTGATTTGTGGAAATCAGGTGCGATAGTAATTGGAGCATATATTTTAGCTTCTACAATTTACTTTATGATTGCGCAAAGAGGATATTTAAAGCACGTAAAAAGCTAGGGGAACCTCTAGCTTTTTACGTGTGTAGTAAGTTACAGGAGGACGATAGATGAACATTCGGCAACTAGCGCTGCAAAATATAAAGGGAAATTGGCGTAATTATAAAGTGTTTTTCTTAAGTAGTTGTTTTGCCATATTAGCTTCTTATGCATACATGTCTGTCATTGTACATCCGTATATGCAAGAGACGATGTGGTATCAAAATGTACGCTGGGGGCTTATCATATGTAACGTTATAATTATTTCTTTTTTCGTCATATTTATTTTGTATTCTACTTCTATTTTCATAGAAGCACGTAAGAAAGAATTAGGGTTATATATGTTAATGGGAGCAACGAAATCTAACGTAATAGGAGTGATTATGACCGAGCAAATATTGATCGGAATTTTCGCTAATATTTTCGGTATTGGGCTGGGCATGATTTCTTTAAAACTCTTTTTTATGGTATTTAGTATGTTACTTCATCTTCCGAAAGAACTCCCTGTCATATTTGACATGAGAGCGATTGGTGTAACGTTTGTTACATATATGCTTGTCTTTGTTCTGTTATCTTTTATAAGTGCTTTACGTATATGGAATATAAAAATCATACGGTTATTAAAAGAATTTCGAACAGATAAACGAGAGAGGAAAACATCAAAGTGGCTTTGTTTATTCGGTTTTGCTTGTTTAGGGACGGGATATGCGTTAGCGCTACAAGTGACGATGACAACGATAGCATTATACTTTTTTCCGGTTGTTATACTCATTTCTTTTGGGACGTATTTTTCATTTACACATGGCGCTACACAAATATTAGAAGTGATAAAAAGAAATAAAAGGATTATGTATACATATCCGTATTTATTTATAGTGAATCAATTGTCACATCGAATGAAGGAAAATAGTCGCTTTTTCTTTCTGTTGTCTATGGCAACAACGTTTGTCGTTACGGCGACAGGTACGGTGTTCTTATATTTTTCTAGCATGCAAGATATGTGGCGTGGCGGAGGAGTACACTCATTTTCATACATAGAAAAAGGCACTTCTGCTCATGAAGTTTTCGAGAAAGACAAGGTTGAAAACTTATTACATCAATATGGATATGATGATTTTCAATATATGAGTTTTGTTGGAGTGTATGCATCTTTTCAGTCCAATAAGGGAGAAACAGAGGTAGCGCCGCTTATAAAGGAAAGTGAATACAATCAAGAGGCGAGAAAACAAAAACAGAAAACGTATCATCCTAAAAAAGGAACAGTTACACTTGTTTATTATAATAAACGCAATCATCCGAATGTATATAATCAAAAAGAGATTCAATTACAAGTAATAAATCAAACATATCAATTTGCATTTAACGGTCAGAAAGAAGGGGTACAATTTAACTATCACCCTTCGCACATTAATGGTCTGTTTTTCGTCATGAATGATGAAGATTTTGAGATTATATCAAATACAATTACGGATTCTGAAAAAATGATATATAGAGGTTACACATTACCAAATATCGAAAATACGAAAGATTTGAATGCAGATTTACGGAAACATATGAAACAAGATACAAATGATGCATTTCGAAGTAATATGGAGTTATATGTGAATATGAAAGAGTTCGGTAATATTACTCTATTTGTAGGCTCATTCATTAGTATATTATTCTTCCTTACTTCATGCAGTATCGTATATTTTAAATGGTTTCATAATATTGCATCGGATCGTAAACAGTATGGTGCACTCTCTAAACTTGGGATGACAAAGGAAGAGGTGTGGAAGATTTCTCGTTGGCAATTATGTATGCTATTTTTTGCGCCTATTATAGTAGGGAGTATGCATAGTGCAGTTGCGTTATATACGTTTCATAATACGATCTTTATGGACGGTTCATTAAGAAAAGTAGGCTTGTTTATTTTATTTTACATTGCTGCATGCATTATGTATTTCTTCTTCGCTCAAAGAGAATATAGGAAACATTTAGACTAGCGAATGCTAGTCTTTTTTAAATATTCGAAATTTACATAGAAGAATATTTAAAATTGTGGTATAACAGTAAGAAAACGAAAAAGAGAGGGAAAAGACGATGATTCGAGTAGGATATTTAGGACCAGAGGCAACATTTACAAATATGGCGGTGAGTCGTTTTTTTCCGGAAGCAGAGCATGTACCGTATCGAACGATTCCAGATTGTATTGATGCAGCTGCAAATGAAAATGTAGATTATGCGGTCGTACCGTTAGAGAACGCCATAGAAGGTTCAGTTAATATAACGGTTGATTATCTCGTACATGAGCAGCCACTTTCCATTGTAGGAGAAATTACAGTGCCAATTCAGCAACATTTACTCGTACACCCGCAGTACGAAGGAGTGTGGAAAGAAGTATACGCTGTACATTCTCATCCGCATGCCATTGCACAGTGCCATAAATTTTTAAATGAGGAATTAAAAGGGGTAACCGTTCGCGATATGACATCAACAAGCGCTGCTGCACAATATGTGAAAGAACATCCTGAAGAAAAAATTGCAGCTATTGCAAATGAAGCAGCGGCAGAAAAATACGGATTAACAATTGTAAGGCGTGATATTCATACGCATAAAAACAATCATACACGTTTCCTTGTTCTCCATAAGAAAAAGAAAGCAGTACTCCCAAATAACGGAGAAAACCGAGGAGAGAAAACGACGCTTATGATAACGTTACCTGCTGATTACGCAGGGGCACTATATCAAGTGTTATCAGCTTTCGCATGGAGAAAATTAAACTTATCCAAAATTGAATCGCGCCCGATGAAAACAGGCCTTGGAAATTACTTTTTCTTAATCGACGTCGACAAAGCATATGATGATGTATTATTGCCAGGCGTAACAATGGAACTTGAAGCACTCGGTTTTTCTGTTACTGTGCTGGGGAGTTATTCTTCTTATTGGTTGTAAGGGGAGTGTTTGTCGTATTTTGTAGTTAAGTCGATATAATTTCGGTCGCTAGTATACCGTATGATAGATAAATAGAGTCCCACCTATAAAAGGTGGGATTTATTATTTTAACTTCGAAAGACGATCCTCTAACTGACTACGCCAAATCCCGGCTAGTTCTTGTACAGCAAGAACCTTCTCAATGCCATCTTTATCTTTCCTATTATGAAAATAAATTTCGTTAGAGAACAAAACAGATACATTGTTTGATGGACGCTCTAGTAATGTAATTTTAGAATCTTTACGCACAGTACCTTCTTGAAGAACGCGGCATAAGTAGCCAGTATATCCAGTTGCTACAATGCGTGGTAAAATGCCAGGAATACCGACACGTTTTGAAATTGTGCTACAAGGTACGCGAGCTTGTGTTACTTGAATGATTGCTTCGCCTAGTTGATATGTATCTCCGATGCAAACATCACGCTCTAACATATTTGTTACGGTAATGTTTTCGCCAAATGTGGAAGCTGGAAGTGTAGTTTGAAATTCCTCTTCCCATAGTGCGTAATGCTCGTGTGGGTACACACAAACTGCGCGATCAGGTCCCCCGTGGTGTTTTAAATCCGCTACATCATCACCACGGAATCCGTCTTTTGAGAGGAAGGCCTCTTCTGTAGGATCTTTACATATACCTGTTATCATTTCTTTATCTTCGCCATATTTCATTTGTTTCGGTTTACCAGTGCTAAAGTGAACGAGTTCAATTCCCATAGTTGATCTCCTTTACAATTGATTTCAATATTATATCACTAAAAAAGCACAGAGAATGATGAAAAACTCTGTGCTGTACATTAATTAATAAACGAGAAATCCAGCTCGATCTAGTGCCTCACAGGCAGCATCTAATTTCTCTTTAGAATCTGCTTCGATTGTATGTAAGTGAATACCATCTGTTAGTTGCGAAAGATAGGAAGCGTTTGTGTTTTCGATTTTTTGTAAATATTGTTCTACATCGAAGCGATTACTTACCATAATCGATGCTGTTAAGTCGCCGTATACAGGATGCTCAACTTTTACGTCTTTAATTGTAACGCCGTGGTCAACTAACATAGTAAGTTCTTGACGTACTTCTGCCGGTTTATGTTGGCATACGATTACGCGTTCAAAAGCTTGTTGTCTTGTTTGTGGCTTTAAATATAAATACCCTTGTGCAGTCGCAATAATTGGTTCATTTCGTGCTTTTAGTAAGGAAATGTCTTGAACGATAACTTGCCTACTTACGTTTGTCTTTTTAGATAGTTCATTCCCTGATAACGGTTCATTTGCAGCAAGAAGCCACTCAAGGATGAGTTGTCGTCTTTCTTCGCCTAAAATCTTTTTTTGATCATTTTGTTTCATTATGATTTAACACCTCTATAAAATTGATTTCCAATTGTGTGTAGTGCATGAATAGTTGTATCAATTTGTTCTTTCGTTGTGTGATGTCCGAAAGAAAAGCGGACATATTGTTTTGCCTCTTCATACGTTTTTCCAATTGCAAGCATTGTTTTTGAAGGGTCTTGTTTACCGACTTGGCAAGCACTTCCAGTTGAAATGGCTATACCATGACGGTTACATTCTAACATTGTATACTGACCTTCTATTCCTTTTATTGTAACCCCAATAATATGTGGTAAACAAGAAATAGAATGTCCTTTCACTTCAATTTCTAGAGGAAGTGTTTGTAATTGCTCTAAAAAATAAGATCGTAATTGTTTAAAACGAAAGCTCTCTTCCTTTTGATTCTTTAATATATGCTCTGCGGCTGTTAAAAAAGCAGCGATTCCAGGAACGTTCACTGTACCAGGGCGAAAGCCTTTTTCATGAGAAGTTCCCGGAAATACTTGTTCCCAGCGAACTTGCGGATTTATATAGCAAGCTCCAACTCCTTTTGGTCCGTATATTTTATGGGCTGAAACAGAAAGACTATCAATCTCCATCGCTTTAACGTCTATTGGAAGTTTACCAAACGTTTGAACACAATCCGAATGAAATAAAACATTATATTTTTTTAAAAGTGCTCCGATCTCTGCAATGTTTTGAACGGTCCCGATTTCAGAGTTTCCGTGCTGTATACTTGCTAGAGCAGTATCTTCTGTAATAGCTGCTTCTAAATCTACTAAATGAATTATCCCACTTTTATCAACAGGAATCTCAGTAATAGTATAACCTTGCGATTGTAAGGATTGAAAATAACTTCGAATCGATGCGTGTTCCATAGGTGTCGTAATAATGTGCTTTCCATTTCTAGCATTTAGAAGGGATTGAATCGCAAGGTAGTTAGATTCTGAACCGCCGCTTGTAAAGAATACACCTTGTTCCTTACCCCCAATCATTTCTGCAAATGTTTCTCTACAAACTTGTAATAAAGATGATGCACTTCCGCCGATATCGTGTAAACTTTGTTCATTTCCGAAATATGTTTTTGCCGCTGCTATATATGTTTCTAAAGCTTCTTCGCTCATAGGTGTTGTCGCTGCATAATCTAGATATATCATCATGTAATTTCCTCTCTTCAGTAAGAGTGACATTTGTTTTCGTTTTTAGAATGGTAGTGAAAATAAGAATTGTAAAAAAACTCTTGTCATTATTTTAAAACTATGTAAATATAGGTGTCAAGACAGTTGGAAAGTGTAAAGTGGGAGGCAACAATTATGCCAAGTGCAGATGTCTTGATTATTGGAAGTGGCGTTGCGGCGCTTCGTGTTGCGAAAGAGCTTTGTCACGAAAAGAATGTGATAATTATCACAAAAAAAACAGGACGTAATAATAATACACATTTAGCTCAAGGAGGAATTGCAGCAGCTGTTGCTACATATGACGATCCGAGTGGGCATTTTGAAGATACATTAGTGGCAGGTTGCCATTATAACAACGAAGAAGCAGTTCGTTATTTAGTTGAAGAGGGACCGAAAGAAATAAGTAAGCTTATTACGAATGGAATGAAATTTGATGGGGATGAAAAAGGGATCCACCTTGGTAAAGAAGGGGCGCATCGAAAACGGCGCATTTTACATGCCGGAGGAGATGCAACTGGTAAAAATCTATTAGAGCATTTAATACAAGAAGTAGTTCCGAACGTTACTGTCGTTGAGCATGAAATGGTGCTCGATTTCATTATAGAAAATAATAAATGCATAGGAGCTTTAACGCGAAATAGTGAAGGGAAGCTGAAGCGTTACTATGCTGATAATACGGTGTTAGCATCAGGAGGGATAGGTGGTTTGTACGCCTTTACATCGAATGATGAGACAATTACAGGCGATGGACTTGCGATGATATATCGAGCTGGGGGGGAACTTGTTGATTTAGAATTTGTACAATTTCATCCGACGATGTTATACGTGGACGGGCGATGTTGTGGTCTCGTTTCTGAAGCAGTCCGTGGTGAAGGAGCTGTCCTTATAAATGGAAAAGGACAGCGTTTTATGATGGATATACATCCCGGGAAAGATCTCGCACCGCGTGATGTAGTGGCAAGGGCTATTCATGAACAACTTCTTGCAGGTGAAAAAGTGTACTTAAACATCGAAACCATTCAAAACTTTGAACAACGTTTTCCGACCGTCTCATCATTATGTAAAAAGAATGGTATTGATTTAAAAGAAAATTCTATTCCGGTCGTACCGGGCGCTCATTTTCATATGGGCGGCGTGAAGACGAATTGTGACGGAGAGACGTCCATTTCAAACTTATATGCGGTCGGTGAAGTGGCTTGTAATGGAGTTCATGGTGCGAATAGATTGGCGAGTAATTCATTATTAGAAGGTCTTGTGTTTGGAAGACGAATAGGAAAACACATTTTAGCTAAGCCAGCAGAGGAAAGAAAAAATGTGCCGGAAGAGAGAGGGAAAAGTTTTATAGCTCTTAATCATTTACCGTTGAAAGAAGAAATACAAGAATGCATGATGAAATATGTTGGGATTGTGCGAACTGAGAAAAATTTATCATATGCTCAGAGATGGTTTAGTAGGTACGGTGTGCGAAATATGATCTTACAATATGATGCACTTACAAATGAAGAGATAACGCTTATTAATATGTTAACAGTTTGTGAGCTTATAACAGTATCAGCTTTGCAAAGAGAAGACAGTATTGGTGGTCATTATCGCATTGATTATCCAGAAAGAAATAGCGTGAAAAAAGAGATTATCCGAGTGAGAAGAAAACTACAACTTGTTTAATAAGGGGAAGAGGGGTTTTATGAATACGTTAAAAGTTAAGGAAGCATTAAATCGATTTTTTCTAGAAGATATAGGAGAAAGAGATGTAACATCTCAGCTTATCTTTCCCGATAATGCACTTGCGAAAGGAACGTTTCTTGTAAAGGATACAGGGGTATTTGCAGGGTGCTTAGTAATTGAAGAAGGATTTAAATTAATTGATCAGAGAATTGGAGTTGAACTTCATAAAAAAGATGGGGATCTTGTAGAAAAAGGAGAAATAATTGCAACCGTGCAAGGCCCAATCGCATCATTATTAACGGCAGAGCGCGTTATATTAAACGTTATTCAGCGTATGAGCGGGATAGCGACGATGACACGTAAGGCGGTTTTTGCTTTAGATAGCAGTCATACACGCATTTGTGATACGAGAAAAACGATGCCAGGACTACGTATGTTTGATAAATATGCTGTAGTATGCGGGGGCGGATTTAACCACAGATTCGGTTTATATGATGGTGTCATGATTAAAGACAATCATATTGCTTTTGCTGGCTCGATTACAAAAGCTGTTACATCGGTGAAAGAAAGATTGGGACATATGGTGAAAGTAGAAGTCGAAACAGAGACAGAGGCGCAAGTAAGAGAAGCAGTAGAGGCCGGCGCAGATGTTATTATGTTCGATAATCGTACGCCAGAAGAGATTCGTGAGTTTTCAAAAATTGTACCAAGTGCCATCGTCACGGAGGCTTCAGGTGGTATTACAATTGAAGATTTATCAAAATACGGAAAAACAGGGGTAGATTATATTTCACTTGGAGCGTTAACACATTCAGTGAAAGCACTTGATATTAGTTTTAATATTGAGGCCTAATGAGAGTGGTTTAGAGGGGGAGAATCATAAATGGGTATTTTAGAGAAAGTTCAGCCAATCGAAGTAATGTTACCAGAGCGTTATCAAACGATGTCTATATTAGAGATGGAAGAGCGTGTCCGTGAAATTAAAGAAAAAATGGGGGCATTACTATTTATTCCAGGACATCATTATCAAAAAGATGAAGTGGTGCAATTTTCAGATGCAGCAGGGGACTCACTTCAACTCGCGCAAGTTGCAGCGAATAATAAAGAGGCAAAATATATTGTGTTTTGTGGTGTGCACTTTATGGCAGAAACGGCAGATATGTTAACGACAGATGATCAAATTGTCATCTTACCAGATATGCGTGCCGGCTGTTCTATGGCAGATATGGCAGATATTGAACAAACAGAAAGAGCGTGGAAAGAGCTCGCGAAATTATTTGGGGATACGATGATTCCATTAACGTATGTAAATTCAACAGCTGCGATCAAAGCGTTTTGTGGTCGTAATGGAGGGGCAACAGTAACCTCTTCAAATGCAAAACAAATGGTGTCTTGGGCGTTTACACAAAAAGAGCGTCTCGTCTTTTTACCAGACCAACATTTAGGAAGAAATACAGCGTATGATTTAGGTATTCCGTTAGAAAAAATGGCAGTGTGGAACCCGCATACAGATTCATTAGAGTACGATGGAGATATAGAAGAAATTCAAGTGATTTTATGGAAAGGCCATTGTTCTGTTCATCAAAACTTCACTGTGAAAAATATTGAAAATGTGCGAAAAAATCATCCGGATATGAATATTATTGTTCACCCTGAATGTTGTTATGAAGTGGTTGCTGCTTCTGATTATGCAGGATCAACGAAATATATTATTGATATGATTGAAGCAGCTCCGGCGGGAAGTAAGTGGGCGATTGGTACAGAGATGAATTTAGTGAACCGAATTATTCAGCAACATCCAGATAAAGAAATTATTTCGCTAAATCCGTTTATGTGTCCTTGCTTAACGATGAACCGAATTGACTTACCTCACCTGTTATGGGTACTTGAGAACATAGAAAGAGGAGAACAAATTAACGTTATTCGTGTAGAGAAACAAGTAACAGAAGAGGCAGTTCTTGCATTAAATCGTATGTTAGAGCGCGTTTAAAGCAGCGGGATTTCCGTTGCTTTTTTTCGTACATATAATCATAACAAGGATGGAATAGGCATACATTGTGTTGAGGAAATCATTGCGGTTTTTCTATGCTTATTCCACTTCGAATCATATTGAAAATAGAAGAAGTGATAAAAGTAAAAGAAGTTAATGTTGTTTAGAAAGTGTTACTTCAAAGTGTTTTTACTTATAGATAAGTTATACAGGAGGGGGAAAATTTGAAAATTCATATCGTGCAAAAAGGGGAGACCCTTTGGAAAATTGCAAAAAAGTACGGAGTGGATTTTGAAACGCTAAAAAAAACAAATACACAGCTTAGCAATCCAGACCTAATTATGCCAGGGATGAAAATTAAAGTGCCATCGCATAGCGTTCATGTGAAACAACAAACTGGATCGGGTTCAGCGCCCCCGAAACAATATGTAAAAGAGGTGCAGCAAAAAGAGTTTGCATCAACACCAACGCCACTTGCAATAGAAGATGAAGATGAGATCACGTATCAATCAACACCTATTACACAACAACCAGCTATGCAACAAACGCAAAAAGAAATGCAGATAAAACCGCAAAAAGAAATACAGGTGAAGCCGCAAAAGGAAGTGCAAGTGAAGCCACAAAAAGAAGTGCAAAAAGAAATTCCGATTCAAAAAGAGAAGCCAGTTGAAAAGCCGCCTGTCATTCAAAAACCACCTGTTGTAGAGAAAGTAGAAAAACTAAAACCTACTACAAAAGAAAATACTAAATTTTCTATCAATGTGTTACCACAGCCACCGCAACCACCAATTAAAGCGAAAAAAGAATATAAAATTTCAGACGTAATAAAAAAGGGAAGCGAGTTAATTGCTCCTCAAATTAATAAAATGAAACCTAACAATGTATTTCGCCGCAAATGAAGAAAGAGAATGTAGGGAATATAGTGTCGCCGCAAGTGAAGAAAGAGAATGTAGGGAATATAGTGTCGCCGCAAGTGAAAAAAGAAAATGTAGGAAGCATAGTCTCACCAAACGTATCAAAAGAAAGTGTTATTATCCCGCAAGTAATACCGCCTAATATTCAAGTGCCGAATATAATGCCAATAATGGATAACAATCAACCACCAAATATAATGCCAATAATGGATAACAATCAACCACCAAATATAATGCCAATAATGGATAACAATCAAACACCAAATATGATGCCGATAATGGATAACAATCAAATGCCAAATATGATGCCGATAAT
>NZ_QNUA01000008.1:0-70130 GCF_008042285.1 Bacillus sp. AR13-1 | reverse complement strand
AAAGAAATCATTATAATATATTTCTCACATTGTTTTCCTTTGAAATATTTCAGTAGTTACGTAATTAAATTCCATTAACCTATATAAATAACTAGTCCAAAAAAAATCTATATGCATATCATGTTATAGTAAAGAATTCAGGAAATCCTAAAAAGGAGGCATTTTCATGTTTGAAGATAAATCTAAAATAAATTACCCATATGAATTTACTGAAACTACAACAGTCCCTCTAAAAAACCCCATCAATAAAACTTTCAAAAACGGCTCTGGTACACATAACTTCCCAATTAAAAAGCATTATAAAGAGCAGGTTTTATATACTGAAAAAATTAATAATAATAAAAATAAATAACTGTATAGATCCTTATAACAATTAACCAAATAAGAATCTATATTTGGCCATGCATAGTTATGTGTTTAATAATGTAGAAATCCTTATTATACAATTTACGTACCTTTAAAAAGTGCTGATATACGGCGCTTTTTTATACATAGATAATAGAAGCACAAAAAAGGTATGGATATTTTCCACACCTTTTTTGTGCTTTGCTATTTATAAATGGAGTAGTACGTCCATGTTTATTTTACCTAATAGCACTTTAATGGGCCTTCTAGAAGAAATAAAAGCTAGTTTAATGAAAAAATAAGTTTCTTAGCCAATGCACCTGCCCCTACCAGCAGAATTTTACTGGTAGGAGTCATTGGATTGAATTTATATAATACCTTGAATATTTTGCGTCTATTTTTTCTTAAGGGGTATTTATTCGGGTTACTTATTAGATTATCAATTATATTCCTTCCGATTCCTACTTTTTATAGGTCATTATTGCTCTATTATATATATTTGAAAATTTACTAAGCGTTGTTTCAAAGCTACTTAGTTTTCATAAAATATTTTTTGTTTCCGTTGGAACGGATAGGCTTTAATCTCATCTGTATCTAAATTTTCATGAAATAAATGAATGGCTATAATTTGTCTACAATCGTCATCTGTATCTAAATTTTCATGAAATAAATGAATGGCTATAATTTGTCTACAATCGTAAGTATGATAATAATATGTTCCGGACTCCATACACATTACGCTTGTATAAATGGTATTATCTAATGCACCTTCTTCTGTTATTACTCCGCCTTTAGGAACCTCGCAATTTGATAAGATATGAAAAAGGGCCGATACTCCCTCTTCTTCACTATCTATACCTTGAATGTTTTGTTTGCCATATGCTGCTCGCACAAACCTTGATGGCGGGGTGAAATCCCCTGGAAGTCCCATTGAACCTGAGCCCTGACCAAAAGCACTTAATGGTACATTACTCCACTCTGTTGGCGCGAATGGCTGCGATTTAAGGCCAATATATTGTCTTAAATTTTGTAAATGCCAACTAAACTCCGGACTATTCGTCATCACTCCTAGTGGGTTGTCATACATTTTTAATCCTTCATTTGTTGGCTCCAGTACAATGCAATCTCCCCATTTATCCGCTAAAATCCAATGGAGTGGCGGCGTAAGTCCTAAATCCGGTAATGGTATATCCAAAAAGGTAATGCTATCTACAGATTTCTTTAACTCTTTGACAGAATTGAATTGTGTGAGACTCCAAGTCACAAAATCAAATGGAGCCAAATTCGTTTTGTTATTATCTATACTTTTACTATAAGTAGCGAATCCTGGAAAATAGAGTGTTGCACATGTCATACCTGCTTCATTTACTCCGTCCGCCATAATGACCCTTCCTTGATGATTAATCCCCATTCCGACCGTAGCATGTTTCGTATTAATGATTTCACCAGTTATATTATTCCACTGGTAATGTCTAGGAATGATTATTACTTCTTGATTCAAATCTAATGTAAAATCCATCGTTCTTGCAAAAAGGTGCTGACCGTTTTTTGTCTGTAATGTCAAACTAGTACACATAAAGAACACCCCATTTTATGGTTTTATATACACTTTACATAATTCTGATAAATCTGTAAATTAAAACCCCTTTCCTTACAAAAAAATGAGGAAGCACATATAAATTACAAATAGGTTATCTCTAGTTTATAAATGAATTTTTAAAATATAGTTGCAAAAGAATTATATTAAAAAGGAGCGACTTGTTACTATCGCTCCTTTTTATTTCTCTCAATATTTTATTAAAATAACTGTAGAGAACATTGCTATTACATATTTATTTTAACACATATAAATAATACTAGGCACTTTCAAACCGCTTCAAATAACTAGGAACGAACTTTTTCTCTTTGGACATTAATCCTACATAACCCTCTTAAACATCTTCTCCAACTCATAAGTAGAATGATGCACCAGAATCGGTCTTCCATGCGGACATGTGTATGGATTTGTTGTTGTACGTAGTTCTTCGAGTAAAGCGAATATTTGATCGTTCGTTAAATATTGATTTGCTTTAATTGAAGCTTTACAGCTCATCATAATCGCTGCTTCTTCGCGTAGTTTTTTTATGTCTACTTTTTTCAGTTTTACGACTTGCTCCATCATCTCATCAATGATTTCTGTTTCTTGTCCTTTCGGGAACCACGTTGGATGCGAACGAACGATAAAGGATTGATGGCCAAACTGCTCTAAAAATAGTCCGACTTTTTTTAGTTCTTCTAACTGCTCTTCGACACGTAAAAATTCGGTAAGAGATAAATCTATGCGGTACGGTACAAGTAATTCTTGTACTTCTTGCGTAACTCGTCCCACTTTATCACGGAAATATTCATAATTGATGCGCTCCTGCGCAGCATGCTGATCAATCATATATAGCCCGTTATCATTTTGAGCGAAAATATATGTTCCGTGCATCTGTCCAATTGGATAAAGTGGTGGTAAATCGTTACCGTTCATTTCAATCTCTTTTATTTCGTGAACTTCGTCTTCCAATTCCTCTAATTCAAAATCGTCATCGTTGCTAGTCCATTCCTTTTCCTCTCGAACCGTTTGTTCTATTACCGGCTTAGAGGATGGCTGCCAGCTTTGCTCTTCTCTTACTAGTGACTGTGGTGGTTGCCATTCTTGCTTCGGCGGTTGCCACAGTTGTGCTGGTTGTTTTACAGTCGTTGTTTCTTCTTGTTTCTCATCCATTCCTGTTGGTAAAACGATGTTAGGCATAGATGATTCTCTCGGTTTTGTATGCTCAAACTTGAACTGTTCTTGCACACTTTCATCTTTTTCTTTTTTCCTCGTTGTTACACCAGCATCTGGAATGAGTTGTATTTTTTTGAATGCAGCTTGCAATGTTTCTTCGATAAGCTTTAGCAATTCTTGTTCTTTACTAAAGCGTACTTCTAATTTTGCTGGATGTACGTTGACATCAACAAGCATTGGATCCATTTCAATTGATAAGAAGCCGATTGGGTATCGTCCGATTGGCAATAACGTATGATATCCTTGCTGAATGGCTTTCATTAATACGAAATTTCGAACGTAACGGCCATTTACAATCGTTGACATATAGTTACGCGACGCTCTCGTTACTTCTGGTAATGTTACATATCCTTTAATTGTAAAGTCTAGAGATTCAGCTTCAATCGGAATAAGCTTCTTCGCAACTTGAATGCTGTAAATCGATGCAAGTACTTGTCTTACATCACCATTCCCTGATGTATGAAGCAATTTCTTTTCATTATGAAACAGTTTTAACGATACTTCTGGATGAGACATTGCAATACGATACACGATATCTGTAATGTTCCCAAGCTCTGTATGAATAGTTTTCATATATTTAAGACGCGCTGGTGTATTAAAAAATAAGTTTTGTACAGTAATATCTGTTCCTTTTCGGCTTGCCGTTTTCTCTTGTTTTATAATGTCTCCACCTTTAATACTAAGGTGTGTACCAGGCGCATCACCTGTGCTCGTAATTAATTCTAATTCACTCACTGAGGCAATACTCGGCAGGGCCTCTCCGCGGAAACCGAGCGTTCTTATACGAAATAAATCATTTTCATCTTTAATTTTACTCGTTGCGTGTCGTTCAAATGCAACGATACAATCTTCTTCAGCAATACCATCTCCATTATCGATGATGCGAATCTTCGATAATCCAGCTTCTTCTAAGTGGATTTCAATAGATGTACTATTCGCATCGATGGAATTTTCCACGAGTTCTTTTACAACTGAGGCCGGGCGCTCTACTACTTCCCCTGCCGCAATTAAGTTAGAGAGTTGATCATCGAGTTTGCGAATTTTCCCCATCTACTTACTCATCCTTTCTTTAACTTTTTCTGTAAACGATACAGTTCATTCATCGCTTCTAAAGGCGTCATATCGAGTAAATCAATCTTTTTAATTTGTGCAAGTACTGCCGTTTCTTTTGGATTTAGCACAGGCTTGTCTTGATTTTTCGAAGACTGTTCTCCTCCAAAGAAAGATAGTTGTGAATCTTCTTCAGTCTCTTCTTTCTTTTCTTGTATTTCTGCTGGTTCTTCTTTTACAACAACTGGTTCTGGAGCGACTTCTGGCACTTTCACTTCTACTCGTTTCGGAATAACAATTTCTTCCTGTCCTTCTAGTTGTGCTAACACTTCTTTCGCGCGAGCGATTAAGCTCTCTGGAAGCTCGGCAAGTTGAGCAACGTGAATTCCGTAACTTTTATCAGCCGCTCCATCTTGAATTTTATGAAGGAAAACTACTTTTCCATTCTCTTCAATTGCTGAAACATGTACATTCTTTAGTTGGTCTAAACTTTCTTCTAACACTGTTAATTCATGATAATGTGTAGAGAATAATGTTTTCGCACCAATTTGGTCATGAATATGTTCAATGATTGCTTGCGCAAGTGCCATACCATCATACGTGGATGTACCGCGTCCAATTTCATCGAATAAAATTAAACTTCTCTCTGATGCATTTGCAATTGCATTTTTCGCTTCTAACATTTCAACCATAAATGTACTTTGACCTGAGATTAAATCATCCGCTGCACCAATTCTCGTAAAGATTTGATCGAAGACAGGTAATACTGCTTCTGTCGCTGGTACAAAACAACCAATTTGTGACATAACAGTAACAAGTGCTAATTGTCTCATATACGTACTTTTACCAGACATGTTCGGTCCTGTAATTAAAAAGACATCCATCTTCTCCGGCATAATACAATCATTCGGTACATACAATTTCCCGTTCAATACTTTTTCAACGACAGGATGACGACCATCTTTAATAAAGATTTCGCGCTTATTTGTTAAAACAGGTTTTACAAACTGCTCTTCTTCACTAACTGTCGCAAAGCTTTGCAGTACGTCTAGTTCACTAATTACTTTCGCTAAATGCTGTAATTTCGGAATGAATACTTTTACTTCTTCGCGAAGTGCTGTAAATAAATCGTATTCTAATTGTACAATTTTCTCTTCTGCTTCTAAGATTAATGTTTCTTTTTCTTTTAGCTCATCTGTTATGAAACGCTCTGCATTTGCAAGTGTTTGTTTACGCTCATAGCGCCCTTCTGGAAGTGCTGCAAGATTAGCCTTCGTCACTTCAATATAGTAGCCGAAAATACGGTTGTACCCAATTTTTAATGATTTAACCCCTGTAATATCACGCTCTCGTTTTTCAAGCTCAGCAATCCACGTTTTTCCGTTTTTACTAACGTAACGATATTGATCAAGCTTATCATTATAGCCATCTTTAATAATATCTCCATCTTTAATAGAAAGCGGTGGGTTTTCTTGAATACTTCTTCCTAGTAATTCAGTTAAGCTCTCACATGGATCTGCACCTTGAATTAACCTTGCTGCATAAGCATTATCTAAAAGACTAATCGCTTCTAAAATAGCTGGTACTTGCAGTAAAGAACGTCTTAATTGTAATAAGTCCCGTGCATTTACATTACCAAATGCAACTTTCCCTGCTAAACGCTCTAAATCATATACTTCTTTTAACTTTTCTTTTAAATCTTCACGTAAGAAGTAATCATTTACAAACGTTTCAACCATTTCTAAACGCTCTTCAACTTTTTCTTTCTGGATAAGCGGACGTTCCATCCACTGTTTTAACATACGCCCACCCATAGCCGTTTTTGTTTTGTCTAATAGCCATAATAATGAGCCTGTCTTTTCCTTCGTGCGAAGAGTCTCTGTTAACTCTAAATTACGTTTTGAATGCACATCAATTTTCATAAATTGATTC
This sequence comes from Bacillus sp. AR13-1, assembly GCF_008042285.1. Lineage (NCBI taxonomy): Bacteria > Bacillati > Bacillota > Bacilli > Caryophanales > Bacillaceae > Bacillus > Bacillus sp. AR13-1. The sequence goes on along the minus strand of NZ_QNUA01000008.1, from coordinate 63,991 downwards.
GTGTAATAAATTTCTACTGGTTGCAAGTGATCTAACGAACGTTTTTGTGTTCTTATCACATAGTTAAATAAGCGTCCAATTGCTTTAATTAATTTTGCTTGGGAAACACTTTTCACAAGATGTTCTAATCCTTCTGGAATAGTTGTTGCATCTTCATACGAAATCGTCATTTTTAATGTTTCAGTTAACTTATTTAATTCATCTTTTGAAAATGTAGAATCTACAACAATTTCTTTTGAACCAGTCGCATACACTTCTAATAAAATATCTTCTACTGAACCAGTTAATAACGTCACTGTATTTTGTCCAGTCGTTAAGTCATTACAAGCTAGCGCATAAGATCCATCTTCGAAATGTGTTAATGCTGCTAAGAAGTTATTCTCCTTCTCGTCTATTGTACGCCCTTCCATCATCGTTCCTGGCGTAATTAGTTGTACTACTTCACGACGTACTACACCTTTAGCTGTTTTTGGGTCTTCCACTTGCTCACAAACAGCTACTTTATATCCTTTTTCAACAAGTTGTTCAATATAATTTTTAGCTGCATGATGCGGTACACCACACATCGGTATACGTTCACTACTACCACCATCTCGGCTCGTTAATGTAATTTCAAGTTCATGAGCTGCTTTAACCGCATCTTCAAAGAACATTTCATAAAAATCACCTAATCGGAAAAATAAAAAGGCATCTTGATAGTCTGCCTTAACCTTTAAGTATTGCTGTATCATAGGCGTATATTGCGTCATGTCTTTCCTCCATAATTCTTACATAATAATCTATATTCATATATGTCACACTTCACGGACATCCATATCTCCTATTCCAGGAGTCTCTCCTCATTATAGCACATTTCATAAGGAATCATGTTCATGCAGAACCACTTATGTACTGTAAAAAGCTAGGAAGAACTTCTCCCTAGCTTTCTCTTACTCTTCTTCTGCATCGACGATAAAGTTCGGATCTAATTCTTCAAACTCATCATCATCGACTTGGAAATCCTCGTCTGATTCTACGCAACCTTCAGGATTTACACTTACACAAATTTTCGTTTCCCCAACTACTTCTGTTACAAATTCACGTTCTACCGTCACAACAATTTTATTACCATTTGGCGATACAAGAGCTTCTAAACAATTTGGCGGCTGAATTACACGAGCGATAATTTCTAAATCGTCACCAGAGAAGTTTTTATCACGATACCCAATACTTACTTCATCATTGTAGTTAACACGTTCTGTTACAACTTCAGTCTTTGTGTTTCCATCAAATGAATACCAAGTGTTTACATCATAGAAACCTTCAATTTCCACATGTTTTCCATTCTTTCTCGCTTCGTACGAATGGTTAATTACCCAGCACCCTAAAATACTTGTTGGCTCATTATTCGATTCACATGTATGCGTTGACTTTGTATACTTACGTCCTTTTCCAACCACTGCTTTTGTAATAATCTCTCTAAATTCGGACATTCGTAACCCTCCTCAATCACTATTCACTTAATCATATGCGTGACAATAGCGGAATGTGTCATTCTTTTTTTTGAGAAGAATTTCCGATATAACCCACTAAAAAAAAGAGATGTCAATAAGACATCTCTTTAACAACCACAATTTCCTTTTTTACTTTCTACTGCTGCACCAGTTTCGCCCTTCAACACATCGCCGCCAGTTGAAACTAATATTTCATCTGTTACATTGTTAGAAATGGTACTAGCAACTAGCTGTAGTAAGTCATTTACATATGTTTGTGAAGATTTAAACTCCTGTACAACTGGGATATTATCTAACTTATCTTGAAGTGCATCAATTTCAGCTTCTACTTTTTTCAAAGCTTCCCATTTCCCATAATGTTGCAAGTTTACTGCTTGTTTTTGCAAAGCTTTTATTTCATCAATTGCTCGCTTTACATTTTCATTTTTATGAATTTGTGCTTCTGCTCGCTTAAAGAAATCGACTTCTTCTGTTTCAGAGATCATTTTTGCTAATTCTTTCGCTTGCTCAACAATTTCATCTTTCGTATATACTTTCATCTATTATTTCACCTCAATCGGCTCCTTAACCAATTCCCCGTTAAGAGACCAAGTTTTTGCTTCCGTTATTTTTACTTTCACAAGCTGACCAATTAAAGATTTTGAAGCAACAAAGTTTACAAGTTTATTCGTACGTGTATATCCCGCAAGTACTTCAGGATTATTCTTACTTTCTCCCTCAACTAATACTTCTACAATTTGACCTATATAACACTTATTCTTATTAACTGCATATTCATTCACTAGTGTATTTAAGCGTTGTAATCGCTCTTTCTTCACTTCCATCGGAACATTATCTTGCATTTTTGCAGCTGGTGTACCTTCACGCGGAGAATAAATAAATGTAAATGCCGTATCAAATCCTACTTCACGATATAACGACATCGTCTCTTCAAACTGCTCATCCGTTTCATTTGGGAAACCAACGATAATATCAGTCGTTAGCACTGCATTCGGAATTGTTTCTTTAATTTTTCGTACAAGCTCTAAATAGTGTTCTCGCGAATATTTACGCGCCATAATTTTAAGCATATCTGTACTACCAGATTGAACCGGTAAGTGGATATGTTCTACTAGGTTACCACCTTTTCCAAGAACATCAATTAAATGATTGTCAAAATCACGTGGATGACTTGTTGTAAAACGAATACGCGCGATATCGATTTTACGAAGTTCATCCATTAAATCGCCAAGACCATATTGTATATCTTCAAAGTCTTTACCGTATGCGTTTACGTTTTGTCCAAGTAACGTAATTTCTTTATAACCGTTCGCAGCTAAATGGCGAATTTCTTTAATAATATCTTCTGGACGTCTGCTGCGCTCTTTTCCGCGTGTATACGGTACAATACAATATGTACAAAACTTATCACAGCCATACATAATATTTACCCAAGCTTTAATATCACCACGACGTACTTTCGGAAGGTTTTCAATTACATCCCCTTCTTTTGACCAAACTTCAACTACCGTCTCTTTTGAGAACATTGCGTCCTTTAGAATATACGGTAATCTATGAATATTGTGTGTACCAAACACCATATCTACATGCTGATTTTTTTGCATAATTTTATTTACAACAGATTCCTCTTGAGACATACAACCACATACACCAATTATAAGATCCGGATTTCTTCGCTTTAATGATTTTAAATGACCAAGTTCACCGAACACTTTATTTTCAGCATTTTCACGAATTGCACAAGTATTTAATAAAATTACATCTGCCTCTTCAGTTGAAAAGGTTGGCTCATATCCAAGTGTTGTAAAAATCCCAGCCATTACTTCTGTATCATGCTCATTCATTTGACAGCCATATGTACGAATGTAAAACTTTCTTCCTGCGCCAAAATTGCGAAACTCTTCAGGTAGGCCAAAATCTCTTTCAATTTTAACTTCTTCTTTCCCACGCTTTTTCGCCAATTTCAAGGAAGGTGGTTGGTATACACTTTCAAAGTATTTACTATAATCTTTCTCTTCTTTTTTCGTAGAGGAATTTGCTTGTCGACTTGCTAATCGTTGTTGCTCGTTCATCGGTAATCTCCTTTCACCCTTAACTATACACACACTCTGTAGTCCATTTTAATGCGCTTAGACCCATCTCAATGATGTTAGATAGCATGAGAGATAACTTGCCCTTTGAAACTTGAGTAATCGATCTAATCATCCGTAAGAATGAAGTCTTCCCCACACAAATAGACATTCCCTTTTTTTTATTTCATCTTGTCCTACCCAAAAGTATATTGCTTTATCCCTATACACATTATCATAGTATAGAGCCTTTAGCCAACTTTAACGAAGAAGGCTTCTTATCCTATATTTCATTTCACAGTTAATGAACATGCTATTTTTATACAACGATTTATATATTATTTTATCATTCTGAATTTTCTAAGTAAACAAATCTATTAATTATTTTTATTCACTCAAAAAGAAGGTTACCAAGCGGCAACCTTCTCTCCGATCATTACATAAATTCAGCAACAAGCTCATCAAACATTTTCTGATCCATATTCAAATCAGCTTGCACTAAAGGTTTTTCACTATAGTCTTTTACAAGCTCTTGGTAAGAAGGCTGCTTTGTGTTTTGATAAATTAAACCTGTTACTAACCCGTTCTTTTCCATTAATGTTTGCATAGCCATCATGCGGTTAGATGGATCATATCCTTCTACTGTACTTAGTTTCGTTAAATTCTCTTTAAACCAATCATAAGTATTTACTTTATTATAAGTAACACATGGACTAAATACATTAATTAATGAAAAGCCTTTATGGTTAATACCAGCTTCAATAATTTGCGTTAATTCTTTTAAATCACTTGAAAAGCTTTGCGCCACAAATGTCGCACCAGCTGTTAAAGCCATTTCCATAACATTTAGTGATGGTTCAATTGAACCTTGTGGTGTACTTTTCGTTTTAAATCCAGCTTCACTACGTGGTGAAGTTTGACCTTTTGTTAATCCGTAAATTTGGTTATCCATTACGATGTACGTAATATCAATGTTACGACGAATAGAATGGATTGTATGTCCCATACCAATCGCAAAACCATCACCGTCACCACCGGATGCAATAACTGTTAAATCACGATTTGCCATTTTCACACCTTGTGCAATTGGAAGAGCACGTCCGTGAATACTATGCAAACCATATGAATTAATATACCCTGAAATACGACCGGAACAGCCGATACCAGAAATAACAGCTAGCTCATCTGGATTTAAACCAACGTTAGCTGCCGCACGCTGAATCGCAGCCTGCACCGAGAAGTCTCCGCAACCTGGGCACCAGTTTGGTTTTACACTGTTACGAAAGTCCTTAAATGTTGCCATTTAATACAACCCCTTTTTTACATTCGTTGTAAATCTCTTTCGGCAAGAATGGATTTCCATCGTATTTTAAAAGACTAGAAATTTTCTCGCCATTGCCAAGATTCATTTTCATAATGTTAGCAAGCTGACCAGTTGCATTGTTTTCTACTACTACAACACGCTTCGCTTTTTTCACAAGTGGATCGATTTCAGCTGTTGGGAACGGATGAATTAAACGTACATGGGCATGGTTTACTTTCATTCCTTCTTGTTCTAAACGCTGCATTGCCTCTTCGATCGCACCACGAGTTGAGTTAAAGCCTACTAACAATACGTCTGCGTCATCATGCTTAGCATTTTTGTAAATAGGGGTATTAAACTGTAAATTCGCCATTTTACGGAAACGTTTGTCCATTTGATCTTTACGATTTAACGCTGATTCAGATGGTTTACCCGTTTCATCATGTTCTACACCTGTAACATGGTGAATACCATTTTTCATACCAGGTAAAACACGTGGTGAAATTCCATCTTCTGTTACTTCATAACGCTTGAAGTATGCTTTATTTTCACGTTCTGGTAATTCTACTTCTAAATCAAGCTTACCACGACGAATTTCCACTTTATCTAACTTAAGTGGTTCTACTGTTTGCTTTCCTAAAGAAAGCTGTAAATCTGTTAAGAAAATAACAGGCACTTGATATTCTTCTGCTAAGTTAAACGCTTCTACAATATCATAGAAAGCTTCTTCAACTGTACTTGGCGCCATTACGATTTTTGGAATTTCACCATGTGTTCCGTAAATCATAGCCATTAAGTCAGACTGCTCTTGTTTTGTTGGTAAGCCCGTACTTGGACCACCGCGTTGTGTATCAATGATAACTAGCGGTGTTTCAGTAATACCTGCTAAACCAATTGCTTCCATCATTAAAGAAAGACCAGGACCAGCAGATGCTGTTAATGTACGAACACCAGCGTAGTTTGCACCGATCGCCATTGTACAAGCTGCGATTTCATCCTCAGTTTGGATTACTGTTCCGCCGACTTTCGGTAACTTTTTAATTAAATATTCCATAATTTCAGATGCAGGTGTGATTGGATATGCAGACATAAAGCGAGCGCCACCAGTTACCGCACCAAATGCGATTGCGTCGTTTCCAATCATAAACATGCGTTTCTTACCGTCAGCTTTTTCAAGCTGCATCATGTTTACTTTCTCACCAAGCAATTCTTTCATGTATTGAGAGCCGCGTTTAATTGCTTCCATATTCTTTTGAACGACTTGCTCTCCTTTACGACCAAAGATTTCTTCAACAACCTCTAAATAAGCTGTTTCGTCTAATCCTAATACCGCACTAGATGCCCCAACAGCAACCATATTTTTCATTAAAGATGTGCCTAATTCTGAAGCGATATCTGTAAACGGTATCACATATAGATTTACATCTGTATTATCAGGTATTGTCGGATTAAATTTCGCATCCGCAACTACAATTCCGCCCGGACGTAGTTCGTGGAAGTTAAAATCAATTGTTTCTTGATCAAAAGCAATTAAAATATCTAAATCATCTGAGATCGCGCGTACTTCTGTTGTACTTACACGAATTTTATTATTTGTATGGCCGCCTTTAATACGTGATGAGAAGTGGCGGTAACCGTATAGGTAATATCCTAATCGGTTTAATGCAATACAGAAGATTTCCCCTGTACTTTCAATTCCTTCACCTTGTTGGCCTCCAACTTTCCATGAAAGTTGACTAATCATCTCCTACACCCCTTTTGGCTGCATTCATTGTAGTGTATTTTTTTACAGTATTAGTTTAGCATTTTTTATGCAAATAAACTACAATGGACGCAAATTATGCCTCTTCTGTTTTCCCTGAATCTTTAGTATAATGCTATTTCGTTTACCATTCTAGTATTAGGTCTTAAAAAAATCAATAAATTCAAGTGAATTTATTTTAACTCTTCCGAATTATTAAAATATAATTTTTAGAACGTTATACAGTCAACAAAATTTTTATACAAAAATCGCTCTACAGTTGATTCATTATACTTTTTACACAGTTGATTAATTATATTTTCATAATCCCTATATACTTCTACACCTACAACAGTTTCTAAAATCCCATCAAAATCAGAACCGAATCCTATATTTTTTTCTCCACCTAATGAACAAATATATTCCACATGCCTTAATATATCTGCTATATTCGCTTGTCTTTCATTCGTTAAAAACTGCGGTACGAAAGTAATACCAATAATGCTATTTTTCTTTATAAGGGCTCTTATTTGTTCATCGGTTAAATTGCGTGGATGCCCACAAAGTTGATAACAGTTTGAATGAGATGCAATTGGGCTTTTAGCAATTTCAATAACATCCCAAAAGCTTCTTTCATTTAAGTGAGACACATCGGTCCATAAATGTAACGTATTAAGTTCTTGTACAACTTGTCTACCAAATGTAGTTAAACCTGCTCCACGTGCCTCTAGCGCTCCATCAGCTAACAGATTGGCATAGTTCCATGTCAATCCAAAGGAACGTACACCTAAGCGATAAAACAAACGTAATTTCATCGCTTCTTTTCCAATTGCTTCGCATCCTTCTAATGTTAATAATGCTCCAATCTCGTCCTGTTTTAGCATGTTAATATCGTTTTTTGTCTGAATAAACTTCATTCCTGGTAGCGATAGAATTTCATTATGAAAAATATCTATCATTTGCAGCGCAACTTCAAAACGCTTTTCATACGCTACTGTTTCTGGTATATATATAGCAAAGCATTGTATACTTCCTTTTCTTTTCATTAATTGTTCAAATGTAATATGTAATTGTGAATCGTTTTGAAAGTCTTTTTTTCCCTTTGCACTCCATAACTGAAAGAGTACATCGCAATGTGCATCAAAAATTTTCATTTTCATTCCTCCATTACAAAAACAACCTGTTTGCATACATGCAAACAGGTTGTTTCAACTTAACGAGGTTCTACAATTAATTTTATCGCTGTACGCTCTTCACCATCAATCATAATATCTGTAAACGCTGGGATACAAATCAAGTCCAAACCGCTAGGCGCTACAAATCCTCTTGCAATTGCTACTGCCTTTACCGCTTGGTTTAATGCACCTGCACCAATAGCTTGAATTTCTGCTGTTCCGCGTTCGCGAATAACACCTGCAAGTGCACCAGCTACAGAATTAGGGACCGACGTTGCTTTAACTTTTAATATTTCCATTCCGCGTTTCCTCCTCGTTTCTATAAAAAGTAATAGCAATTATTTCACTTTAACTTATATTCACGAGGAATGGCACGTATTCCTGCTAAATTTCTGTAATTTTTCTAAAAAATTAAAATATAACGAATTCTCTAACTTTTTGTTAAAAATCAGTCAAAAAATGGCTGGTCATCATTAATTAAAATGCGCTCAATTTTCTTTGCTTTCCCTGTATTAGGATCCACATCAATTAACACTGCACTTAATTGTGTTCTACCATTCGTCACTTCAAAACGCACTGGTAAGTTCGTTAAAAACTTCTTCAATACCGCTTCGCGATCCATACCTAAAATCCCATCATATGGGCCTGTCATACCAACATCTGTAATATAAGCTGTTCCGCTTGGTAAAATACGATTATCAGCTGTAGGAACGTGTGTATGTGTACCTACTACCGCTGTAGCACGACCGTCTACATACCAACCTAACGCCTGCTTCTCACTTGTTGTTTCAGCATGAAAATCAACAAAGATAATGTTTGTACGTTTTTTTGCAATACTGATTAACTCATCCACTTTACGAAATGGACAATCAATTGGAGGAAGGAAAGTACGTCCTTGTAAGTTAATAACTGCAACTTCTGTTCCATTACAATTTACAAAGATAAGCCCTTTTCCCGGCGTTCCTTCTGGGAAGTTAGCTGGTCTTGCAAGATATTTTGCATCATCGATAAATTCAAATACTTCACGGTTATCCCAAGCGTGGTTTCCAAGCGTAACCGCTTGTGCCCCGCACTCTAAAAAGTTTCGATATATTTTTTCAGTAATTCCACGTCCACCCGCAGCATTTTCTCCATTAATAATTGTTACTGTCGGTGTATATTTCTTCTTTAATGCCGGTACGTACTGTTGAATCATGTCTCTACCAGGAGATCCTACTACATCCCCAACAAATAATATTCTCATATGTCTTACCCTTTCTATGTACTACATTTTTTATTACCATACTATAACCTTAAAGCTATTTCCTTACAACAGTTACAATTTATCTATTATAAGTTTCTTTCACTTGCATACTGCTCATAAATAATTTTCTTTATTTTACCCAATTCCAACACAAAAAAATAAAGTGGTGTTTCACCACTTTATTTTGCGTATTCCACTGCACGTGTTTCACGAATAACAGTTACTTTAATATGTCCTGGATAATCCAGTTCATTTTCAATACGTTTTCGAATATCACGAGCTAAACGATGAGCTTCTAAATCATCAATTGTATCTGGTTTTACCAGAATACGAACTTCACGTCCTGCTTGAATTGCGAAAGATTTTTCTACGCCTTCATAAGACTCTGAAATTTCTTCTAACTTTTCAAGACGACGAATGTAATTCTCAAGCGTTTCACTACGAGCTCCCGGTCTTGCAGCTGATAATGCATCTGCTGCAGCAACTAGAACTGCAATGATAGAAGTTGGTTCTGTGTCACCATGGTGAGATGCGATACTGTTTATTACAACAGGATGCTCTTTATATTTCGTTGCGAGTTCAACACCAATTTCAACGTGGCTACCTTCTACTTCATGATCGATTGCTTTTCCGATATCATGTAATAGACCAGCACGTCTTGCTAGTTTTTCATCCTCACCAAGCTCCGCTGCCATAAGTCCAGTTAAGTATGCAACTTCCATAGAGTGTTTTAAGACGTTTTGTCCGTAACTTGTACGGTATTTTAAACGACCTAAAATTTTAATTAAATCTGGATGTAAGCCATGAACACCCACTTCAAACGTTGTTTGCTCTCCGACTTCACGAATATACTCGTCCACTTCACGTCTTGATTTTTCGACCATCTCTTCAATACGCGCTGGGTGAATACGTCCGTCCTGTACTAGTTTATCAAGAGCGATACGAGCTGTTTCACGACGAATCGGGTCAAATCCTGATAGAATTACAGCTTCTGGTGTATCATCGATAATAAGGTCAATACCTGTTAACGTTTCTAACGTACGAATGTTACGACCTTCACGTCCGATAATACGTCCCTTCATTTCGTCATTTGGAAGATTTACAACCGAAACGGTTGTTTCAGCAACATGATCAGCTGCACATCTTTGCATTGCAAGAGATAAAATCTCTTTTGCCTTCTTATCCGCTTCTTCTTTCGCGCGAACTTCACTTTCTTTTACCATAACGGCAATTTCATGAGAAACTTCACTTTCCACTTTACCAAGAATAATTGCTTTCGCTTGTTCGCGGGTCAGATTGGAAATGCGCTCTAATTCTGTTTGTTGCTTTTGAACTAACTCTCCCACTTTGCTTTCCAACTCTTCAATCTGTTGTTGTTTCGCTACAAGAGATTCCTCTTTCTTTTCTAACTGTCGCTCGCGGTTATCGAGCGTTTCGTCTTTACGATCAAGGTTCTCTTCTTTTTGCATTAAACGATTTTCTTGTTTTTGTAATTCGCTTCTACGGTCACGAATTTCTAATTCAGCTTCTGTACGAAGTGTATGAATTTCATCCTTTGCTTCTAAAAGCGCTTCTTTCTTAAGTGCTTCAGCATCACGATTCGCTTCGTCTAGAATACGTTTTGCTTCATTAGCTGCACCATTAATCTTCGCTTCAGCAATAGACTTTCGAACAAAAAAGCCAACAACTGCACCGACTGTTGCAAGCAAAATGGAGATGAGTATCCAAACTGTACTACTACTCATGATTTCACCTCCCCTTGCTATGAATGAAAAAAGACTGTCGGCATGTACATTGAATTACAACGTACAGCAAAGACCGTCGTCCCGCTTTTTTAAGGGACTTTCTTCATTTCACAATTAAAATGTCATATTATTATTTCGGCAAGATTTAAGTCTTACTCCGAATATTACTTCTCTTCTTGAGAAGAGTATATCGTATATAAGAAAAAATATACATTCTCATTGTATCTATCGCAATTTTCATTGTCAAGCGTTGTCTACTTTTACTTTCTTTACCTTCAGCCCTGAATCTTATATGGATTAAAAAAACAGACGGCATATTATCCTGGAAAACCTTAGAAAATCCCAATTCATTCACTTAAAATATATGAATATTCCCCTTTACACATAGCCTTTTGGATAGAATAAATATTTTATCTCCAGCTATATACAACGCTTTCATAGTGGATTAAAAAATAAAAGACACGGGACCGTGTCTTTTATTTTTTAATCTTGACGAGTTGAATCTTCCGTGTCTTCAACACCAGAGTTTTCACCAATTCCGTGATGTTCACGAACAAAGAAGGCAATTTCTTCTCTTAAATCCGTATTCTCTTTTAAGAATTGCTTCGAATTTTCACGACCTTGTCCTAAGCGTTCTTCATTATAAGAGTACCAAGCACCGCTCTTTTGAACGATATCAAGTTCAGAAGCCATATCTAAGATTTCACCTTCTCTTGAAATACCTTCTCCGTACATAATATCAACTTCAGCAACACGGAATGGCGGTGCTACTTTATTTTTAACTACTTTTACTTTCGTTTTATTACCAACAATATCGTTACCTTGCTTTAACTGCTCAGCACGACGTACTTCAAGACGGACAGTTGAATAGAATTTCAACGCACGACCACCTGGAGTTGTTTCTGGGTTCCCGAACATAACCCCAACTTTTTCACGAATTTGGTTGATAAAGATTGCGATTGTTTTTGATTTGTTGATTGCACCTGAAAGTTTACGAAGTGCTTGTGACATTAAACGTGCTTGTAAACCAACGTGAGAGTCACCCATGTCCCCTTCGATCTCAGCTTTCGGTACAAGAGCTGCCACAGAGTCAATTACGATAATATCAACCGCTCCACTTCGTACAAGTGCTTCTGCGATTTCTAGTCCTTGCTCCCCTGTATCAGGCTGTGATAATAGTAATTCATCTATGTTAACACCTAATTTTTGTGCATATACAGGATCCATTGCATGCTCCGCATCAATGAACGCTGCTTGTCCACCTTGACGCTGTACTTCCGCGATTGCGTGTAATGAAACTGTTGTTTTACCTGAACTTTCAGGTCCATAAATTTCAATAACACGGCCACGTGGGTATCCGCCTACCCCTAGTGCCACATCAAGTGCTAAAGAACCACTTGAAATTGTAGAAATTCTACGCTCCGCTTGTTCTCCTAATTTCATAATTGAACCTTTACCGAATTGCTTCTCTATTTGTTTTAACGCCATATCTAATGCCGCTTGACGATCGCTCATTCAAAATTCCTCCTTAACTAAATTGCTAATCTTATTATACCTATTTTCAATTCAATTTGCCAACAAAAATCGAACATTTATTCGTTTTTTTATTTTATATCGAATAAAACTAGGTTTTCCAACAAAAAAACTAGAAGAAATTTATATCTCTTCTAGCTTTTTAAATAAATGATAAAATCCATATTTTGTAGAGCGTTCTCTAATTTGTTGACGACTTCCACTTAAATTAAGCGAGAAGACTACAGCTGGTTCATCTTTAATCACCAATCCAATAAATACTGTTCCTGGTTCTTTATGCTCTGAAGCATCCGGTCCTGCCACCCCAGTGAAACTAATTCCGATATCTGCATTTAACAGTTCCTTTACATTTTCAGCAAGATAGCGAGCACACTGTTTACTAACCGCGCCATCAGTACGTAACACTTCTTCAGGTACATGTAAAATTTGTTGCTTCACATCATTTTGATAACAAATGACACCGCCTTTAAATACAGATGAAACACCAGCATTTTCTGTTACTTGATTTCCAAAAAGACCACCTGTTAAACTTTCTGCACACGCTAAAGTTAACCCTTTTTCCTTCAATAGCCTTATTGCCTTGTAATGAAGGAAATCTTGGTCATATCCGTAGAAAAATTCTCCTACTCTTTCTAAAATCAAATCTTCCACATGCTGAATCAGTTTCTCCGCCTCATCAGCATCATGATGTTTGGCAGTTAAACGTAATGTCACTTCGCCATCATTTGCAAGTGGTGCAATGGTTGGGTTCGTTTGTCCATCAATTAAATCTTGAACTTTCACCTCTAATTGAGATTCCCCAATACCAAAAAAACGAAGAACACGAGAATAAATATTTTCCCCCGTTGTAAACTTACATAAAAAAGGCTCTACGTAACTTATATACATCGGCTTCATTTCTTTTGGTGGTCCTGGTAATAAAATATAAACTTTTCCGTTCGTATTTAATCCCATACCAGGCGCCATACCGTGATCATTCGCAAATACAGTCGATCCATTTAAAACGAGCGCCTGCTTTTTATTATTCTCCGTAAATTCACGGCCTGTACGCTTAAAATAATCGCTTATCGATGTTAATGCCTTTTCATCATACACAAGCTCTTCATCTAAACTAGACGCTATTGTTTCTTTCGTTAAATCATCTTTTGTCGGTCCTAATCCACCTGTAAAAATGAGCATATCAGCTCGTTCTTCAGCCAATTCAATTGCCTTCTGTAATCGCTTGTTATTATCCCCAACAACAGTATGGTAGTACACGTTAATTCCGATTGAAGCTAACTTTTCAGATAAAAACTGGGCATTTGTATTTGCAATTTGTCCAAGTAATAATTCCGTTCCAACCGCAATAATTTCAGCATTCATCCCAATTCCCCCATAAACTTCTATTTTGAGTTTACAAAAGCATCTTTATTTTTCCAGAAATAATCCCATCCTGAAATAACGGTAAAGAATAATGCAATCCATATGAAAATATCTGCAACTGGAATATGAAGTAGATTTAACGGTACATCATGTAATAAGTATGCTGCAATCGCAATAATTTGTGTCCATGTCTTAATTTTCCCTAGCTGATTTGCTGCAACTACTTCTCCTGTCCCAGCAAGTACAAGGCGTAAACCTGTTACTGCAAACTCACGGCTTATAATTACAATAACGATCCAAGCAGGTACATATTGCATTTCTACCAATGTGATAAGTGCTGCCGAAACAAGTAATTTATCTGCTAACGGGTCAAGGAATTTCCCTAAATTCGTTACAAGATTATACTTTCTTGCATAATGTCCATCAATCCAATCTGTAGCCGAAGCAATAATAAAGATAAGTGCCCCTACTAAATGTTGAATTGGTAACTCTACATCACCAATTATAAATGAGCCCCACTCAAAGGGCGCTAACATAATTACCATAAAAATTGGAATTAAGAAGATTCTAGATATTGTAATTTTATTTGGTAAATTCACAGCTATTCCTCCATCATGTCAAAAACATTTGTTCATTGAAAAAAGTCATCGAAGCGATGACTGTTATTGCGCAGCTTGCCCTATCCCTTGGTTTTTTATCACCAATCTTTGGTGATATTCTTTTGCTGGATCTAATGGGAAAGTAACCACTTGGCCATTCAGTTTAATTTCAACATTCGGTGCACTTCCAATATTAAGCCGCACTTCTTTTACTGTTGATAAATCACGTTTTTCTGTTTGACCACTTTGTACTGTAGTGTTTAGAATTTCGTTACCCGCATCATCTTTAACATCTACATAGCTTGCACCCTTCGCTGAAATTTCCAGTTCTAATGTTTTATTATTATGAATTTCCAAAGTAGATACCTTACCACTTGTTCCAACTACCTTCACTTCTTGTTGTCCAGTTGGTTGCGCTGGTTGCTCTTCTTTCTTTGGTTCTTCTTTCTTTGGTTCTTCTTTTTTTGGTTCTTCTTTTTTTGGTTCTTCCGCTTTCGCTTCATCTTTCTTCGTATCTAACGGAGAATTTTTTGCTTTTTGAACCTCAATTTTCTCACTTTGAGCATTTGGAACTTGCCTATCATCTTTTCCAGTTAACGCTTGAATAACAAACCAGACTACCACTCCAAATGCGATTACTAACAACGCAATCAAAATTTTGGGCATATGATCCGCAATTGGCCATGATGAAGATTTTTGCATTGTTTCTTGTGTTTTTTGTCCAGTTGATACTTGTGGAACTTCACGTTTTTCAGACTGTGGTATCGTACTCTGATATTCCACAAGCAGTTCCTCTCCATTTAATCCAACAGCATCTGCATATTGTTTAATGAATGCACGCGCATAAAAAGCTCCTGGCAACACATCATAATTGCCTTCTTCAATCGCTACTAAATGGCGTTTTTGAATTTTTGTAATCTCATGCAGCTGATCAATAGATAAGCCTTTCGCTTCTCTTGCTTCTGTCAGCTTTTGTCCTAATTCCGTCACTACTAACACCTCAATATTTCTTTAAAAGTCGAACATAGAGAAATTGTTTTGCGTACCTTGCTCAATTTCATCTACTAAATTATATTGAATTTCTTCATCATAATCGTTACGCAATTCGATAATATAATCAAAATCATCCAATGTGTATTCTGACTGACTCACAAACACATCCGGATGTTCCACAACTTTCGTTGCAGGCAATCTCATGATTTCACGAACGAGCTGCCAGTGTCTTTCATTTGCACGCTTTGTCGACACAATTCCATCTAGTATGAAAATATTATCGTCGCTATACTCATCTTCAATCAATTGGCTACGAACAGTTTGCTTAATGAGAGTAGATGATACGAATAACCATCTCTTATTTGCACAAACACTTGCGGCAACAATAGATTCTGTTTTTCCGACACGAGGCATTCCTCGTATCCCAATTAATTTATGACCTTCTTTTTTCATTATCTCCGCCATAAAGTCTACAAGCAATCCTAATTCATCACGCACAAATCGAAATGTTTTCTTATCATCTGCATCTCGTTGTATGTACCTACCATGTCTAACTGCTAGCTTATCTCTAAGCTTTGGCGGACGATATTTCGTTACCGTTATATTATCCATCGTATTTAAAATTGATTCAAGTCTAGAGATTTGTTCTTGATTATCACACATAAGCAAAAGTCCACGTCGTGCATTATCTACACCATTAATTGTGACAATATTGATGCCAAGCATACCGATTAACGAAGAAACGTCACCAAGTAAGCCAGGTCGGTTTTTATGTATTTCATATTCAAAATACCATTCAATCATCCAAGATCACTCCCCTACGCTTACTTTACACCTACGTACTATATTATATGATTTCACCTTAATAGGGAAGCTAAATGTATAATCTATTCCTCCTAATTACTATACAAAAAAAGTAGAGAGGAGAAGCTCCTCTCTACTTTTACTTATGTTGTACAAACTTCACCATTAAATTTGCAATTGTATGTTGCTCTTGTTCATCAGCAACTTTCCAAAGCTCAGACAATAATTTTTCTTGATCGTTGCGCGCTTCTACTTCATTTGCTAAATAATCACCAACACGAAATGCCATATCTGATACGGCACCACCATCAAGCCCTTTTCCCCCCGCTTGTTCTAAACGTTCTCCTAAAAAGCTCTTCCACTGATCAAAATTATCTAACACTGACATGTTTAAGCACCTCACTATTTTAGTAATAGAATCATGCTTAATTTGTACAATTTCTTGTTTTTTATGTAAGAATTTTTTAGCAATGCCAACCGCCATTCACTCCGATAATTTGCCCCGTAATATAAGAAGCTCCTGGCGAAACGAGGAATGATACTGTTTTTGCTACTTCTTCGGGTAGTCCTATTCTACCTAATGGAATATCTTCAGCAATTTCATTTTTATCATCTTCTGAAAATACATTTAACATTTCTGTTTCGATCGCACCTGGCGCTACCGCATTAACGCGCAATCCACTTAGAGAAACTTCTTTCGCTAAAGCCTTCACATATGAATTTTGTGCACCTTTCACCATTGAGTACAGCACCTCACAAGACGCTCCTATTTGCCCCCAAATGGATGAAATAACAACAACATTACCACTTCTCCGCCCGATCATCGGTGGAAGCGCCATCGATAAAAGTCTATATACACTCTTCACTTGAAGCTCCACCATATAATCTAATTCTTCATTCGTAACATCTGTTACTAATCCAAATATACTCTTTCCAGCTGCGTATACAATAACATCAATAGGATGTTCGATTTGTCCCCACAATTTCTCTGCTCCATCGATAGAAGCTAAATTTGCTTGCACAGGAATCACTGCATCAAACTCCTTTTGTAACCCCCTTATCTTCTCTTCGCTTTTATTGTAATGAATATAGACTGTATAACCATCCTCGATTAACTGCTTCGAAATAGCAGAGCCAATCCCTCCGCTTCCTCCAGTTACTAATGCATACTTTTTCATAAATTCCCTCTCTTATCTTTTTATGTATAAATAAATAATACCCTCATCTTACCATTTGGCAATAACCAAACGTTAGATGAGGGATATAGATACTGCGTTTTTTATTCACATATTACTTCATTTTTTTGGTAACACTTGGCAGACACTCATTTTCTCTTCAATTAATAATGTTTTTGCTGCTTGTTGTAGGTCTTGAACAGTTAATCCTTCTAACACTGTAAGAGCATCAAATAAACTAGATTCATTAAACGCATATCGTGTAAACTGATTTGCAATATATTCAGGTGAATTCAACGATCGTAAAAATCCGCCAATTTTCTTTTTCTTCACCCGTTCCAGCGCAGTCTCATCTAACTGATCATAATTCGTTTGTAGTAAAATACCTTTTAATCGCTCTGCCAATTCATCAGGGTGCTTCGTATCTCCACCAACCATTGCAAAACCGAAGTTATTTTCTTCTGTATAGTCATACGAGAACGAATCATCAATAAGACCTTCATTATATAAAGATTCGTAATGAACTGACCCTTTTCCAAATAAATAATCTAAAAGTAATGTAAGTGCAATTTCTTGTTTTAACAGAGCTTGCCCTTTTTCTTTTAAATTCGTTGCCTTAATACCAACTAAACATTTTGGAGTTTGAACAGGCATTGAAATAATCTTTTTCTTTTCATTTACTTCTTCTGGTTCCTCTTCAAAAGAGCGAACGATTTCTGGTTGATTTTCGTAATCTTTTTTCGCTTGATTTTCACGAACTAAATCCATTGTTTTTTCAGGATCAATCGCTCCAACAACAAATAATAACATGTTGCTCGGATGGTAAAAAGTCTCATAACATTCATACAGTAGGTCTTTTGTAATTTTACTAATGGACTCAATTGTCCCTGCAATATCAATTTTAATTGGATGTTTCACAAACAAACTATCGATTAACCCAAAGTATAAACGCCAGTCTGGGTTATCTTGGTACATTTGAATTTCTTGACCGATAATACCTTTTTCTTTTTCAACCGTTTTTTCAGAGAAATACGGTTCTTGTACAAAGTCTAACAACGTATTTAAATTTCTTTCTACATTTGATGTACAGGAAAAGAGATAAGCGGTTCTTGTAAAAGATGTAAAAGCGTTCGCTGAAGCACCTTGTTTACTAAACAATTGAAACGCATCATGGTCCTCTTTTTCAAACAATTTATGCTCAAGGAAATGAGCAATTCCATCTGGTACACGAGTCATGTCTTCTTTTCCAAGCGGTACAAATGTATTATCAACAGAACCGTACTTCGTCGTAAATGTTGCAAATGTTTTGTTGAAGCCTTGTTTCGGTAAGATATATACGTCTAATCCATTCGGAAGTTTTTCATAATATAGCGTCTCTTTTAATTGCTCATACACAATTTTCTCCATTTATTCTCCCTCCGTTCCATGTAAAAAGTAAATTGTATCTAGTTCAATATTATTAGCAACTTTCACAATCTCTTCTTTCGTCACGCTTTCTATGCCCGTTAGCCATTCTTCAACTGGACGCGTACGCTCTGAAATCACCCCGTGATAAAGCATTTCAACAAAACCACGTGGTGTATCAATTGCCTCTAAGATTTGATTTTGAATTACACTTTTCGTTTGCTGAATCTCTTCTTCTGAAAAATCACCGCTTTGCATTGCTTTCATCTGTTCTTTAATAATTTCAACAGCTTTTTCAAAGTTCTTCGCTTCAATTCCAGACATAACGAAGAGCAAACCTTTATGACTTTCAAATCTCGATGCTGCATAGTACGCTAAACTATTTTTTTCACGGACATTTACGAATAACTTCGAATGAGAAAACCCTCCAAATAATCCGTTAAACAATTGTAATGCAAAATAATCTTCATCTTTATACGTAATGAATGTGCGATAGCCGATATTTAATTTACTTTGCTTTAGTTCTTGTTTTTCAACAATTTCTTTTTCTTCATTATTTCGTTTATGAAGAAGTACATTTCTCTCTTTCATAGCGCGAGGTGAAATCGAAAAATACTTATTTACAAGCTCCACAGCATCTTCTGAAATATCACCAATGATATATAAATCCATTTCATCTTCAGCTAACACTTTTTGATAATATTGATACAAACTTTCATTTGTAATAGAAGCAACACTTTCTTTTTTTCCATTTGCACTTAAGCGATATGGTTCTACTTTGCACATTTCTGCAATTAAACGCTCGTTTGCATAACGCATTTTATCATCATAAGTAGCTTCAATTCGTTGCAAGAGTGCTCGTTTCTCACTTTCTACAATAGAAGATAGAAAACCGTCCCCTTCTGTTGCTGGATGTAAAACAATATCAGATAACATAGAAAGCGCTTTTTCAAATAACGGTGGTGCATCGCGTAAATATGTTTCATTTGCAATGTCTACATAAATAGAGATGATATGGTCTTCTCCTTTTTTACTTACATCTACCGCTAAAGAAGATCCATATAATTCTTCTAAATATTGACGAAGACGAATTACAGAAGGCAGTTTTTCTGTCGCACTTTGCAATACGTACGGCAATAGGGCACGCTCTGTCACCGTCTCCTCATTTAAAGGTGCTTTAAAACGAAATACAAAGGTATTTGTTTTAAATTTATCAGTCGGAATAATATGTACTCGCAAGCCACCTAATTCATGCAGTTGCTGTTCCATTAGTTTCATTAATAGCCCTCCTTTACGTATGTAGGAATATTCCTCTTCAATATACAGTTTTTAGAAATAAAAAATCAAATTTTCTTCCTTATTATGCTTACATTTGAGTCTTTCTAAAAACTTTAATATGTAAGGAACATAGTAAAATTCCATATTAAATATATTCTATGTAAAAAAGCCCGCACTAATGTGCGAGCTTTTTTTATACTTTCTAAATACTCATCGTTTTCCTTTTTCATAAGGCGTTCCTAATGCTTTCGGAGCTTCAGATCGGCCTACAAAACCAACGAGTGCTAATATTGTAAATACATACGGTAATATCGTTAAGAATACACTTGGAATTTCTTTTAATATAGGAATTGTACCACCTGTTATCCCAAGTGATTGAGCAAATCCGAAGAACAGCGCTGCTCCAAGAGCACCAAGTGGATTCCATTTACCAAAGATCATAGCTGCTAGTGCTAAGAAACCTTGTCCAGTAATTGTAGCACCTGAGAAGTTACCAGAAATCGACATTGCGAAGACCGCACCACCCACTCCTGCAAACATTCCAGATATACAAACTGCAATATAACGCATTTTATATACATTAATCCCCATCGTATCTGCTGCCATTGGATGTTCACCAACAGCACGAAGACGAAGACCGAACGGTGTTTTATAAATAATGTACCAAACAACAAATGCTAAAATAATGGCAATATACGACGTTAACGGTACATTTGAGAAAAAGATTTTCCCGATTACCGGAATATCCGAAAGTCCTGGAACATCGATTTTTTCAATTCGGTATTGAATAAAATCAGTCTGTCCTTTACCAAAGATTTTCTTAATCGCAAATACTGTTAAACCGAGAGCCAAAAAGTTAATCGCTACCCCGCTTACTACTTGATCCGCGCGGAATGTAATGGACGCTACTGCGTGAAGAAGTGCAAATAACCCACTACCAATAGCTGCAAATAATAGTGCAATCCAAGGAGTCATTGCTCCCCACGTATCACCCATTAATAACGTTGTAACGATACCAGTAAATGCACCAAATAACATTAAACCTTCTAAGGCTATATTTACAACCCCAGAACGTTCACTGAACACTCCACCTAACGCCGTAAAAATAAGTGGCGCTGCCGTATATAAAGTACCAGTCACAAGAATGGCTAAAATATCTATAAAGCTCATTTATTTCCCCTCCTTGCTCATGCGTGTAAGTGCCCAGCGTAAAACATAACTGCAAGCAACAAAGAAAATAATACATGCGATAATAACATTAATTAACTCAGAAGGTACATCTGCTTCAAAATTCATTTGCGGGGCTGCACTTTTCAAACCACCGAACAGTAAAGCCGATAATAATATACCAAACGGATTATTTCCTCCAAGAAGAGCTACCGCAATCCCATCGAATCCAATACCAGTAAACGATGTCATTGCCGTCATACTTTGGAATGTCCCTAGACCTTCCATTGCCCCACCAATTCCAGCAAAAGCGCCAGCAATTGTCATTGATAATACAACATTACGAGAGACTTTCATCCCTGCATATTGCGATGCATTTTGGTTAAAACCAACCGATTTCAACTCATATCCTAACGTAGTTCTATCTAATACGAACCACATTACAATAGCAATTAAAATAGCTACAACAATTCCCCAGTGCAAACGAGATCCATCTGTCAATGAAGATAGCCAATCAGAAGCTAATGAAGCACTCGCTTGTACATCATAAGATTTCTCATTACCTTCATGTATAAAACGTTTAATAAGATCATACGTAACATAAAGTGCAATGTAGTTCATCATAATTGTGACAATTACTTCATTTACTTTAAGCTTTCCTTTTAAATATCCAGGTATAAATCCCCATAAACCACCGGCAATCGCGGCTACTAAAATAGATAACGGAATATGCAAAAATGCTGGTAACGATACTGCATATCCAAACCAGACAGCGGCAAGCCATCCAACTAATAATTGTCCTTCTACCCCAATGTTAAAGAGACCTGTACGAAACGCAAATGCAACAGACAGACCAGCTAACACGAGTGGAATCATCGTACGTAGCGTCTCACCGATAGCCTGCGGATTTCCAACCATTCCTTCCCAAAGCGCTGCATACCCAACAATTGGATCATATCCACTAACTAACATTACAATGGCACCAACAAGTAAACCAAAAATAACGGATAATACAGGAACTAAAATGTTAATTGTTCGCTCCGTTAAAAATTTTTTAGCCATTTGTATTCACCTTCTCTTTCTCCGTTCCGCCAGCCATCAACAAACCAAGCTGTTGTTCATTTGTTTCTTTCGCATCGACAATTGCTACAATTTTACCTTCATATATAACAGCAACTCGATCACTTACATTTAAAATTTCATCCAGTTCTAGCGATAGAAGTAATACTGCTTTCCCATTATCTCTCTGCTCGATTAATTTTTTATGAATAAATTCAATCGCACCTACATCTAAACCACGTGTTGGTTGTGCTGCAATTAATAAATCTGGATTACGATCTACTTCACGTGCAATGATAGCTTTCTGCTGATTTCCACCTGATAGAGCACGCGCTAATGTTTGTTCGCTAGGCGTACGTACATCAAACTGTTCAATAAGCGCCTTTGCTTTCTCTGTGATTTTGCTAAAGTTTAAAATCCCCTTCTTTGAAAATGGATTTTTATAGTATGTTTGCAAAACTATATTGTCTTTAACAGAAAAATCAAGAACTAGCCCGTGTTTATGACGGTCTTCTGGAATATGACCTATTCCTTCCTCTGTAATTCTTCGAACAGGCCAATTCGTTATTTCTTTTCCTTTAATTGCAATAGAACCTGACTCAACTTTTCGTAAACCAGTAATCGCCTCTATTAATTCACTTTGACCATTTCCATCAATCCCTGCAATACCAACGATTTCTCCTGCACGAACAGTTAAGTCAAGGCCTTTTACAGCAGGTAATTGGCGTGCATCATGAACGACAAGATTCGCAACAGACAGAACCTCCTCTTTCGGTTTGGCCCCTATTTTTTCTGTTTTAAAATTCACTTGACGTCCGACCATTAATTCTGCAAGTTTATGTTCATCCATTTTCGCAACGTCAACTGTACCAATTCCTTTACCTTTACGAATAATTGTGCAACGATCGCAAACTTCCATAATTTCTTTTAATTTATGTGTAATAAGAATGATAGATTTTCCTTCTTGCACAAGCTTTTTCATAATTTGAATCAACTCATGAATTTCTTGAGGAGTTAACACTGCAGTCGGTTCATCGAATATTAAAATCTCCGCACCACGATAAAGCGTCTTTAATATTTCAACCCTTTGCTGCATCCCAACCGAAATATCTTCAATCTTTGCATTTGGATCAACAGCTAAACCGTACTGTTCAGATAATTGTTTAATTTCTTTTGCAGCCTCTTCAACAGCTATTTTCCCTTTTCTCTTCGGCTCATTTCCAAGAATGATATTCTCTGTAACTGTAAAATTATGAACAAGCATAAAGTGCTGATGGACCATCCCAATTCCAAGGTCATTTGCTATATTCGGATTTGTAATTTTTACAGGGGTTCCTTTAATTTTAATTTCGCCCTGTTCTGGTTGATACAAACCGAACAGTACATTCATCAACGTTGATTTCCCTGCACCATTTTCTCCAAGTAAAGCGTGTATCTCTCCCTGTTTTACTTGCAGCGTAATATCGTCATTCGCTACAATACCTGGGAATACTTTTGTAATATTGTTCATCTCAATTACGTATTCCATTTTGTTCCTCCTTCTAGCAGGGAACACTCCCCAATTACACTCTATTAAAAGTATTTTTATATATACAAAGGTTAGTTCTAAGAACTAACCTTTGCTATTGCTCTATCATTATTTCTTTAGAGCAGCTTCGTATGCTTTATATTCATCATCAGTCGCAGGTACTTTAATTTCACCAGCAGTGATTTTCTTCTCAAACTCTTCTATTTTTGTTAAAATTTCTGGGTTTACTTTTTTCACATTATCAGTTGTTTTCGCAATACCAACGCCATCATCTTTTAAGCCGAACTCTTCTACTTTACCGCCTTTTAACTTACCATCTTTCGCTTCTTGCGCTACTTTTGCTACTGCAACATCAACACGTTTTACCATTGAAGTTAAAGTTACGTTTTCAGGCATGCCTTCTTGATTTTGGTCACGGTCAACACCGATTACCCAAACATTTTCACCTTTTTTCTTACGGTTTTTCGCTTCTGTGAATACACCGTTACCAGTTGCACCTGAAGCATGGTAAATTACGTCAACGCCTTGACCGTACATTGCTGAAGCTAATACAGATCCTTTTTCTGGCTTATCAAATGCATCAGCATATTGTGATACAATTTCGATATTTGGATTTACTGCTTTTGCACCAGCTTTAAAACCTGATTCGAATTTTGTAATTAACGGACTCTTCACACCACCAACAAAACCAACTTTATTTGATTTTGTTGTCATCGCTGCTACAGCTCCAACTAGGAATGAACCTTCATGGTCTTTAAATGTAATACTTGTTACGTTCGGCTTCTTTACAACAGTATCTACAATCGCAAATTGCTCTTTTGGATACTGTTCAGCCACCTTTTCAATTGATTTTTCCATTAAGTATCCAATACCAAATGTTGTGTTATAATGATCTTTCGCAAATTTCGTTAAATTTGGAATGTAATCAGCATCTTTACTTGATTGAAGGTAACGATATCCTTCATTTTTCTTTAAATCGTTGTCTTTACCGAATTTTGTTAAACCTTCCCAAGCTGATTGGTTAAATGATTTGTCATCAACGCCCCCAACATCTGTAACCATACCAACCTTAAACTCTTTATCCCCTTTTTTGTCACTATCCGCTTTATCCGAGTTACCACATGCACCTAACACTGTACTTGCTGCTAACGTTAACGATAATAAAAGACCTGTTTTTTTCTTCATACTAGAAACCCCTCCTGAAATGTTTTGTCTAATGATTCATACGCTGCTGTCCCTTACTTCTTGCTGTCACCTCCCTAAAAAGGAACTTCCCTACATACGTTTTCTTAATACGTGGAAGCTAAACTTATCAGCTCTAAAGTAATTAATAGAATATAAGATTGGCTCATCATTTTGATCATAGTGCATTTGTTTTAAAACTAGCAGTGCCGTTTCAGGTTCACATTCTAAAATCGGTGAAATTTTCGGGTGATAACCAATCGGTTCAATGTGAGCAACTGCGTATGTGATACGCTTGTGCGTATTATTATGTATTACTGTAAGCAGCGATTCCTCATTGTATCCCGATAAATCTGGTAATATCTCTTTTGCCAGTTTATCAATGCAATATACAACTGGTTCCCCATCCGCTGTACGAACACGTTCAATCATTACTGCGCTAAAAGCATCTTCACAATTAAATTTCTCTTTTTCTTCTTCTGTTAAAGTTGTTGTAGATGATGATAAAAAGATTGTTCCTGGTGTTTTCCCCACACTAGAAATCATATCTGTAATACTAGAAAGTTGCTCTATTCCAGAAGAAAATAACGGCTTCGCATTTACAAATGTCCCTACACCATGTCTACGAATAACAACATTTTCTTCTTCTAAAATACGTAGTGCTTCCCTTAAAGTTGCCCTACTTACACCAAGTTCTTTCGCTAGATCAAACTCTGAAGGTAACTTTTGTTTTTCTTTGTAAGCCCCATCTTTAATTTTTCCTTTGATGTGATCAATCACCCGCAAATATAGGTGACGACTATCGGATTTTACTGACATAAGACTCCCCCGCATTTCAATTATTCGACCTCTGATGTAAGACTTCTTTTCTCTTTTTTCAACTTACAACATAGTATAAATTACTAAATACTAAAAATAAGCGTAATTATCGAATAAATATTAATAATTTTTCAAGATGAAATTTTCACACTTTATCCCATAAAAAAAACTTTGTACCATAAACATTTCTCATATAGAGAAAAAGTTCGGCACAAAGATTCCTTACATCCTTTGTTACACACTTTTCCCCTCATAGTCTAGCAATTCATGGTTGCCAGGTAGAAACTTATGGACCTTATCTCCAAGATTATATGAGGCAGTGATTCTTTTCGAAGTAATCTTACCACTTGCTCCCATATGTGTCAACAGAATTCAACATTTTTCTACATTGAATATCGAACGTTTTGAAAACCAAAACGATAAGCATTCGTATTCTAAAGGACCCTTAAAGATGTAAGCCCTTTCTTCGCCAGTGACTATAGTATATAACAAAAACAGCATATAAAAAAGCCTAATTGTAAAAACAATTAGGCTTTTTTTAAGAACTTTTTTCTTGCACATCTTTAATGAGTACTCCCCTTGGTTTACTACCTTCATAAGGACCTACTACACCATTCATTTCCATGGCATCAATTAAACGAGCTGCTCGCGTATATCCTACTCTAAATCTACGTTGTAACATAGAAACAGATGCTGTTTGCATTTCTACTACAAGCTGAACCGCTTCATCGTATAATTCATCTTCTACTTCCTGCTTTGTTTCAGGAACATCTTGTGGAATCATATCCTCTTGATATTGCGCTTTTTGCTGCGCAATAACAGATTCTACGACTCTCTCAACTTCATCATCTGATAAAAACGCCCCTTGTACACGAACAGGTTTCGATGCACCAATTGGTATGAATAACATATCTCCACGACCTAGCAACTTTTCTGCACCACCACCGTCAAGAATCGTTCGAGAATCTATTTGGGAAGATACAGCAAATGCAATACGCGATGGAATATTCGCTTTAATAACACCTGTGATGACATCAACTGACGGACGCTGAGTCGCAATAATTAAATGAATACCAGCAGCACGTGCCATTTGCGCTAAACGCATAATCGCATCTTCTACATCCGAAGAAGCAACCATCATTAAATCAGCTAACTCGTCCACAATCACTACAATATATGGTAATTCAGGTTGTTTCGCTTCCGATTGGCTATTATGTTCTTTAATATAATCATTATATCCTTCAATGTTACGCGTACCGCTATGCGCAAATAATTCATAACGACGCTCCATTTCACTCACAACTTTCTTCAAAGCCTGTGATGCTTTTTTCGGGTCAGTTACGACTGGTGTTAATAAGTGCGGAACACCGTTATATACATTTAACTCTACCATTTTCGGATCAATCATCATTAATTTTACTTCATGCGGTTTTGCACGCATTAAAATACTTACAATAATTCCATTAATACATACACTCTTTCCACTACCAGTCGCACCAGCTACTAATAAATGGGGCATTTTATTTAAACGTGCCAATACAGCCTCTCCTGTAACATCACGTCCAAGACCGATTAATAACTTCTCTTCTGGGTGGTTATTCGCCTTTGAATCAAGAACTTCTCTCAGCGTTACCATAGAAACTTCTGAATTCGGAACCTCAATCCCTACAGCTGATTTCCCAGGAATAGGTGCTTCAATACGAATGTCTTTCGCTGCTAAAGCAAGCGCTAAATCATCACTTAAACTAACAATTTTACTTACCTTTACTCCCATATCAGGATACACTTCATATTTCGTAACTGCAGGACCTCTATGTACTTTTGTTACTTTCGCTTTCACACCAAAACTTTGGAATGTACGTTCCAATTTACGAGCATTTTCATAAATTTCCGCATTTTCATTTGTAACTTGCTTATTTTGGGGAAACTTTAATATATCAAGCGAAGGAAGCTTATAATCTTTATTTTCCACATTAGAAAATTGTATAGGAGGTGCTTTCGTTTCACCTTCTAGCGATTCAACGATTTTTTCTCCTCGTTTCTTGTGAGGTTGTTCTTCTGGCGCAGGCGGAACTGCCTCTTCAATAAACGGAGGAGTAATTAAATCATTTTCTTCTATCTGCTTTTCCGTCTCTTCACGTACTGGATAATTCTCAGTAAAATTCGAAATAATTGGTGGACCAATTTCTATTTCTTCTACTGGCTCAATAGCTTCTTCTTGTTCAGCAACACGTTCACGCCTCTTGCTTCTTGTTGTTTTTTTCTTTTCAGTTTGCTCGGCGACCCTTTGAGATTTCCAATCTTTATAATCCCCTTGCATTACTTGAAACTGACTTCTAAGAATTCTCCCTATCGGAGCAAGTACTTCCCCAATATGTTTATTTGTTATACAAAGTATTCCAAGAATAACTAAAATAATTCCAATGATATATGCCCCTACTTCGTCAAATAAGAAGTAGCACGTTGCGAACATCAGTGCACCGAACATACCACCACCTAAATGAACACTATCCGGGCCCTTTTTCATTTCAAGGAAGAAGTAATCTTTTGTACTAACAATTACAGAAGTATTTTGCACAGCTCCATCTTTCGTAAGCAGGTTAAATAATGTAATATGACTAAACATTAATATTGCTAGTACAATTAAATAAACACCTATTAGCCGTTTATTTAAAAGGTTGGGCCATCCCCGCTTTATTACAAACGCAACAGATAAAGCTATTACACCTAACACACCTATTATGTACCACTCACCAAAGAAGAAGCGAAAAAATAACACAAACGATTTCCCTACAACACCTAGCTGTAAAATCGTAATAATCGAAAGTGCAAAAAGAGTCAACCCGACGATTTCATAATACAAAGTTGGCTTTATCGTACGTCTTGCCTTAGCCTTCGTCCCTCTTTGCTTTTGTTTTGCCATTTCTTCACCTCGTGTTCTAAAAATTAAGTACAACTTTCTTATAAAAAAGCTCTACTTACATGTCTTTCTCTCTATTTTTCAGGTCTTTATATCTTCTATTTTTACACTTCTTGTAAAATGTTAAATAAACAGAAGAAAGCAGCCTACTCATGGCTGCTCAA
Organism: Bacillus sp. AR13-1; assembly: GCF_008042285.1. Lineage (NCBI taxonomy): Bacteria > Bacillati > Bacillota > Bacilli > Caryophanales > Bacillaceae > Bacillus > Bacillus sp. AR13-1. The sequence continues at coordinate 35,235 of NZ_QNUA01000008.1, read as the reverse complement.
CCGTCTTGTTTTTTATATTATACCATAGCTCCTAAACAAAATCCTTCTTTTTGCTAAAAGGTAATTTTCTGTCCAGGCTCAAACTCTAGGTAGTGAGACGGATTCGTACTTAATACACGTACAATAGAGTAACATTGATTATCCTCCTCAGAAACCACTAATTCCACGCCATTTATATTCACAACTTTTTGGCTTTCGCATTGTGAATAATCGGCCGGATACACAAGTTGCTCTGGCATAATTGTATATAAAATCATTGTAGCATTGTCCCTTCTGTACTATTATCCTTGCGTTCATCAATTAATTCGTTTAATTTTCGAAGTGCGCTACCAATACCACCGACACCATCTATAAGACCATACTTCACTGCATCTCCACCTATTACATTCGTCCCAATATCTCGCGTCAAATTCCCTTTTGCAAACATAAGCTCTTTAAAACGATCTTCCGTTACTTTCGAATGCTTTGTCACAAATCGAATGACTCGTTCTTGCATTTTATCCAAATACTCAAATGTTTGTGGCACACCTATAACAAGACCTGTTAAACGAATTGGATGAATTGTCATCGTCGCTGTTTCGGCAATAAATGAATAATCAGTTGAGACCGCAATCGGTACACCGATTGAATGCCCTCCTCCTAAAACAAGAGATACAGTTGGTTTTGAAAGCGAAGCCACCATTTCAGAAATCGCTAATCCAGCTTCAACGTCACCCCCAACTGTATTTAATATTAACAGTAAACCTTCAATTTTCGGATTTTGTTCAATCGCGACAATTTGCGGAATGATGTGTTCATATTTTGTTGTTTTATTTTGTGGTGGCAACTGAATATGACCTTCCACCTGCCCAACAATTGTTAAGCAATGAATACGCGATTCATTCATTTGTGGTACATTTGTCTGTCCAAGTTGCTGAATTTTCTCCACTATAGAAGCCTCTTTTGGAACTTCTTTCGGCTCAGCTTCTTTTTCTTCATTTGTATAACGATCACGTTCTGTCATATCGCATCCCCTTTCACTCGTATATAACTATTATTTCTTAAGTTATGAATTTCATTCGATAGGGTTAAAAAAGAAAAAGATCACCTGTAAAGGTGACCTTCTTTATACTTCCATAATAATCGGTAAAATCATTGGCTTTCTCTTCGTTTCTTCGTACAAGAACTGCCCTAATAATTCACGAATATTTTGTTTCAACATAGACCATTCAATTGTATATTCTTTAATTGATTGTTCAACAATCATACGTACAATATCTGTGGATCGTTCGATTAATGCTTCTGATTCACGAACATATACAAAGCCGCGTGAAATAATTTCTGGACCAGAGATTATTTTCTTTTCATCCTTACCAAGTGTTACAACAACAACTAAAATTCCATCTTGAGATAACATCTTTCTATCTCGAAGAACGATGTTACCGACGTCACCTACACCTAATCCATCAATTAAAACATTACCAGCTTGCACTTTACCAGCTAATTTTGCTTCATCGTCACCAAAAGCAATTACATCGCCTTTTTCTACGATAAAGATATTCTCTCTCGCAACACCTACATCTTCCGCTAAATACGCATGTGCTTTTTGCATACGGAACTCACCATGTACGGGTACAAAATACTTCGGCTTCATTAAATTTATCATCAGCTTTAATTCTTCTTGGCTACCATGACCTGAAACGTGAACTTTTCTTTCACCGTAATAAATAACCTCAGCACCAGATCTAAATAACAAGTCAATAATTTTTGATACAGATACTTCATTTCCTGGAATTGGAGAAGCTGCAATAATAACAGTATCACCTTTACGAATTGAAATTTGTTTATGAGCTTGTTTCGCCATTCTAGAAAGGGCTGCCATCGGTTCCCCTTGACTACCAGTCGTTAAGATGGCTACCTTTTTTTCCGGGAAATTGTCTATTTCTTGTAATGAAATAACCATACCTTCTGGAACATCTAAATAACCAAGACGTCTTGCAATATCTACCACTTTCACCATGCTACGTCCTACTACCGCTACTTTCCTTCCAGTTTCAGCAGCTGCATCAAACACTTGTTGAATACGGTGTACATTGGAGGCAAATGAAGCAACAATAATACGCCCTTCTGAACTATAGAATACTTTAGAAATCTCTATACCAACTTCTTTTTCCGAACCTGTATAACCAGGACGTTCAGCGTTTGTACTATCAGATAACAAGCAAAGTACGCCTTCATTTCCAATTTGCGCCATTTTTCCAAGATCTGCTCCACTATTTCCGATTGGAGTTTGATCAAATTTAAAGTCTCCTGTATATACTACAGCACCTTTTGATGTATGGAAACAAACACCCACAGAATCCGGAATACTATGTGTCGTTCCGAAGAATGACACATTTGTTGAATTAAACTCTACTGTTGAATTCGAGTCAATTGTTTTTAAGTCTACACGGCCTAACATTCCTGCTTCGCCAAGCTTTTCTTGTATAAGTCCTACCGTTAATTTCGTCGCATATACTGGAATAGATAATTTACGAAGCACATAAACAATTCCACCAATATGATCTTCATGACCATGGGTAATAAATAGTCCTTTTACTCGCTCTTGATTTTCTACTAAATATGTAATGTCAGGAATAACAATATCAATCCCAAACATTTCATCTCCCGGGAACATCAATCCGGCATCTACAATAAAGATTTCAGAATCAATTTCAACACAGTACATGTTTTTTCCGATTTCACCTACTCCGCCAAGAGCAAATACTTTAACAGACTCATTCTCTTTTCTCTTCATGTTGTTGCCTGGTTTAAAAATCTTGCAAACACTGATTTCACTAAAATTGCAGAGACACCAGGGGAAACTCTACAACCACCATATATTCACCGTCCAAGACGAATGTCCTTACCGTTATGCGATATCATGTCCTTGTTAATTTTTTAAACCAGGTTTCACCTCTCTTTCATTATATAAATCAAATATCTTATTCGATATGATATGAAAATTTCATTAAATCTTAATTTTTACCAATTTTGCTAAGCATACCCGTACTAAGCTACTTAGCCATATTATAACTGATACAAGAAATAGAACACAAGTTAAATTATGCGAAAGACAAGAGAAGACATTAAAATGAGATTATAATTTAAGAGGGCAAAATTCATATCAGTTTTACTATTTTCCCTACGTAATAAGAGTTTGATGGAAAAATATTCATGTAAATTCTTTACATAAACATGAAACGATATTCACTAAAAAAATCTTATCTCTGTAATCAGTTTCTTACTAATTCTCCCCCCTGCCACCCCCTTCTTATTACAGCCTATTAACTATAGCTAATTTTCATCACTTACATATAGTTAGTCAAAATAAAAATGACCTAGTTTCACACTAGGTCATTTTTATTAACGAGGAATAGATTGCATTACGGATTGTAACGTTATTCTTTCTTCTTCCGTTAATGGAAGAAGTGGCAAACGTACAGAACCTACATCTAATCCCACCATTTGTAATGCTGTTTTTACTGGTGTTGGGCTCGGCGCCATAAATAGTGCATCCGTTACTTTTACTAGTAATTGATGTAATTTCTGCGCTTTTTTAAACTCTCCAGCTTGGAATGCAGCAATCATTTCTTGCATTTCATTCCCGATAACATGAGATGCTACAGAAACAATACCTTTTGCTCCAATTGCCATAGCTGGTAATGTTAAACCATCATCACCGCTGTATACTGCAAAGTCGTCCGCTGTTTTTTCAATGATTTCTGTCATTGTTAATACATCGCCACCTGCATCTTTAATCGCAACAATGTTTTCTATTTCTGATAAACGAACAACTGTATCAACGGAGATTTGTACAATAGATCGTCCTGGAACATTATATAGCATTACCGGAAGCGGAGTGCTTTCAGCGATTGTTTTAAAGTGCTGGTACATCCCTTCTTGACTCGGTTTATTATAATACGGTGCCACTAGCATAACTGCATCAACACCAACTTCAGTTGCCTTTTTTGTTAAATCGACAGAAGCATGCGTATTATTGCTACCTGTTCCAGCGATGACGGGCACCCTTTTATCGACAACAGATACGACATGGCGATATAACGCTACTTTTTCTTCTGATGTTAATGTAGGAGATTCTCCAGTCGTCCCTCCTACCACGATTGCTGTTGTACCGTTATCAATTAAATAATTTACCAATTTCGTTGTCTTTGCAAAATCGATATTACCATTTTTATCAAACGGTGTTACCATCGCGGTTGCAATTGTCCCAAAATCTATCATGATCTCACTCCTTATTGTTCCAGTTGCTTTTCTTTTGAAAGCTCAAATGCACTATGTAATGCATTCACAGCCTCCACTAAATCGGCTTCTTTTACAAGAACCCAAATTGTCGTATGACTATCTGCTGATTGCAGAATTTGAATACCTTTTTCCGCTAAAGCTGTGACAATTTTCGCTGTAACCCCTGGAATACCTGCCATTCCAGCACCAACGATAGAAACCTTCGCACAATGCTCTGTCACCACTGGATCATATCCAAGTTGCTTTAAAACCTCAACTGCACGCGCTGATACACTATCCTTTACTGTGTAAGCTACACCAGTAGGAGAAATGTTAATTAAGTCCACACTAATCCCTTCATTAGCCATTTCTTTAAACACGTGTTGTTGTAAATCATATGCAGTTTCTTTTGCAAGCACTTTAATTTGCGTTACGTTTGACACATGGGCAATCCCTGTAACAGGACGTTCTTCTACATCCTGCCCTTTTGTAGCACCATCATATGCCGCAATAAGCGTACCTTCACTATCAGAATACGTAGAACGTACTCGAAGTGGTACTTTTGCATGCATCGCAATTTCAACCGCACGTGGATGAACAACTTTCGCACCCTGATAAGCCATGTTACAAATCTCGTTATATGTTACAGTTTGAAGATGACGTGCATCTTTTACGATACGAGGATCCGCAGTCATAACACCTTCAACATCTGTGAAGATATCGATATATTCAGCATGAAGCGCAACACCTAATGCTGAAGCTGAGGTATCACTACCTCCGCGTCCAAGTGTTGTCGTATCTCCATTTTTCGTTTGACCTTGGAATCCAGTCACGACGATAACATCTACATTTTGTAACTCTTCATGTATACGATCGCAATTCATTTCAATAATCTTAGCATTCGTAAAGTCATTATTCGTTACAAAACCAGCTTGCGCACCATTTAATGCTGCTGCTTTTATACCATTCTCATTCAACATGTTAGAGAAAACAATTGCTGAGATTAATTCTCCGCATGATAATAATAAATCTTGCTCACGTTTAGAAATATTAGGTTCCTCTTGATTTACAAGACTTAATAACGTATCAGTTGCATACGGTTCACCTTTACGGCCCATTGCTGATACAACAGTAACTACTTTATAACCAGCAGCTAACGATTTTTTTATATGGTGAAGCGCATGCTTGCGCCCATTGTCATCACGTACTGATGTACCACCAAATTTTTGAACAATAATTTTCATATTTTGCACCTTCTCTTAGCCGTTTACACTAATTGTAATTTTACTAAGCGCTCTGCAATTTGAACAGAATTCCATGCAGCGCCTTTTAATAAGTTATCAGATACGACCCAAAGGTGGAATCCTTTATCATTATTTAAATCTTTACGGATTCTTCCAACGAATACTTCATTTTTACCTACTGCAGTAGCTGGCATTGGATATAACTGCTCTGCTGGATTATCTTGCAGTACAATACCTTCTGCATTTGCAAGTAAGTTTTTCATTTCTTCTACTGTTACGCCTTCTTTATCTACTTCAATGTATACAGACTCGGAATGACCCGATACAACTGGTAAACGTACACATGTCGCAGCTACTTCTAATTCAGGCATATGCATAATTTTTTTCGTTTCATTAATCATTTTCATTTCTTCGAATGTAAATCCATTATCTTGGAATTTATCAATCTGTGGAATAGCATTAAAAGCGATTTGGAAATGCTTTTCGTCACCTGATACAGGTAAAACATTCGCCTTTACTTCTTCGCCATTTAAGATTGCTTGTGATTGTTCATGAAGTTCTTCAATAGCTGCCGCACCAGCACCTGATACAGCTTGATATGTGGAAACGATTACTCGTTTTAAACCATATTGCTGGCGAACTGGCTCAAGAGCTACTACCATTTGAATTGTAGAACAGTTTGGATTTGCAATAATACCATTATGTTCTTTTAAATCATTTTCATTTACTTCAGGTACAACAAGTGGCACGTTTTCTGTCATACGGAATGCACTTGTATTATCAACAACAATTGCACCGCGCTTTGCTGCTTCTGGCGCTAATTGTTTCGATACAGATCCACCTGCACTAAATAGTGCAATATCTACTCCTTCAAAACTTTCAGGAGTTGCCTCTTGAACTATAAATTCTTCGCCTTTAAATACAAGTTTCTTACCTGCAGATCGTTTAGATGAAAGTAACGTTAACTTCCCAATTGGAAATTCTCGTTTCTCTAAAGTATTTAACATTTGTTCACCAACTGCGCCGGTTGCTCCAACTACAGCGACATGAAAAGTTTTTTGCTTTTCCATCACTATGCCCCTTTCTAGATACCAATCCTTCTATAACTTAGAATTAGAAGGAGCTTACAATGCCCCCTCTAATCTTAATAACGTTAATTTTATCATATTCTACAGTAAGAATGATGGTTTCAACAAAAATTGTACGTTTTTTTCGTTTTTTAATTCATATATCTGAATTTTTCTACAACAACAGGTTGTAATTGTTTTCCTTGTAGCGCTTCCAATACTGTATCTTCAAGTAACTCCATACGAGCTACCATTGAGTTCGGTTTTTTCTCTGGTGCATCTTGGCCAAATGGTACGAAGTAGATGTCTTTTGTAGCCATTAGGCGCATTAGGTTGACGCCAACAGGGTGATGACAATATAAATATTTCTTTTTTCTTCTATTATATGTCCATTTCGCAGACTGTAAATTTATTTTCATTTCCATACATGTCTATCATACTCTTCATTAATACAATAACTCATCCAAAGGGATTGTAAGTGGCTTAATGGACAAGTTTTTTGAATGTGGGTTTATGCGAGCTTAAGAAAGTATACATTAGATTTTTTACAATAATTATGTAACTCAACCATTTATTCCTGTTATAATTATATTTTGATTTACATATATAAGGAGGTTTTTATTTGTTTACTGCATTAATGTTTTTGTTTTTATTAGTGTCAATACTATCAGTAATTGCACTAATTATAGGTCTGATCAAACCAGGAAAGGTCCTTCGTTTTGGCAACACAAAAACAAGAGGTCGAGTTATATTAATTTTCTTGCCGGTATTATTCATTTCGTTTATTTTAGCAAGTGTGTTTGCTAGCAAGTCGATAACTCCAGAAGAACGAGTTGCAATTGATAAAAAAAGAGCTGAAGAAAAAGTATTAAAAGAAAACCAAGAAAAAGAAAAAATTGAAAAGGAAAAGAAAGCTAAAGAACAAGAGAAAAAAGCACAGGAAAAAGAAGAACAAGAAAAAGCTAAACAAGCTAAAGAAGAGAAAAAGGCTGCTGAAGAAAAACGCAAACAGGAAGAAGCACAACAGAAAGCTGAAAAAGAAGCTAAAGAAAAAGCCGAAGCTGAAGAAAAAGAGAAACAACAAAAAGAAAAGAAAGAATCTACACCAGATAAGGAAAAACAATTATCCGCTACACAATCAAATAAAATTTCTGTTAAAGCTGGTCTAGGTGATACAGAAGAAAACTTTATAAAAGAATACGGTTCAAATAAAGGGTCCGCTTCAATCACTAGATTTGCAAACGATTATATTATAGCAATGTTTTTAGAAGGTAGAGCAAATAATATCACCCTTCAATTTTCCCAATCTGGAAAACAAAGCCGTTCATTATCCGATGTCATGACAGAAGTAAAAAGTATACTTCCAGTCGATGTCATAGAGAATGGACGTTATACAGATGCTCAAGATCCAGAAAGAGAAATCTTTACATTTACTAGTGAAATATTGAAAAATAGCGTTCCTGAAACTGCATTCTTAGGTGATGAACCTGGGACATGTATGGCTATTATTCGAAAAGGATTAGATGAAGAATATATTTCTGCGGTTATCGCTTTAGGTAATAGTAATCCATAAAATGGAGACTATGCGTGAAGGTATTGAGTTGACATTATCAAACGTAGACGATAAAACGCATAGTGATTATTTAAAAGGAACATCTACGATAACTAAAGCACTTTCTTCTCATGCAGATGCCTTACATGAGTTGGTTCAAGTAACGAAGAGTCCTAACTAGGGAAACAAATAATATCACAAGGTGGATACATAATGAAAGCAACGAAACTCATAGCATTAACAGTTCCAGTTCTATTATTGTTCGGTTGTGGAGTAGGAGATAAAGATTCTACTCCTAAGACTCAAGATACATTTAAGAAGAAAGTCGTATTATCAGAGAAACAGTATCCAAACTATATTTGCGAACAGATGGTAGAGTTTCAGTTCGTCAAGAAAGATGGATATCTAATCAATATGGGAGAATTTATTAAAGACGATAGTAAGACAGATGTCATTTTAGATTCTGTAGACGAGTTAGAGGAAACTGTAAAAGCTATTGAAAACATAGAAGCGCCTGCTAAGTTTCAAGACCAACAAAAAGTCATGTTAAAAGGTGCGTCAGAACTAAGAAAAGGGTTAGATTTAATAAGAGAAAGCAGCAAGAAAGATAAAGACAGTTTTAAAGAATCAGTAGCAAAACTAATGGAAAACCTATCAGTAGCAGATTTAGACTATTGGGAACCAACTACGAAGGAATTGTCTAAGTATGATCCTGATGCCTACGGTAAAGCACTTGATAAATTAATGAAAGAACATGCAAAATAATATAGTAACATACAAATCATTCAATTCACTAAGGGGTAATATAAAAATGAAAGCAAAGAAACTATTAACATTAGCTTTACCTATCATGTTATTATCGGCCTGTACACTAGACACATACGGACTTACACAAGCAGAGTTTAGAAAGGTAGACAAAGAGTTTAAAGCAGATAAAATGATTAAAGATATGAAACAACTACATTATAGTGATGAGCAAATTGAAGCACAACTAAGAGGTGCATTGTCTCAACTAGAATATGAAGAGAAGCAAAGAAATGGTGAGAATACAGAAAGTGAAACAGAGGAAGATAAGCAAGAAGAAAAGAAAAAGGTGAAGTCATCTATCTATGTTTCTGCAACAGACTATGTGGATTTTATGTTTAGGGAATTAGTAACCCTTAAAGACGAGATAAGAACCTTAAATAAGGAGTCAAAGGCAATTTCAGAAGGTCGATATGAGGGCGCACCAAAGGATACCGTAATGCGTATTAGTAGTCAGTTAGAAGAATTAGAAAGAGTTGACGTACCTAAAAAGTATGCAGACTATAACTATGAAATCAAAGAAGGTATAGAGAGTATGCAAAACTATATACCTAAGTTAGAAAAAGCAGTTGATAATTATGAAGAATCTAGTGACGATAAAAAGAAAGTAAAAAAAGAAGAAGTAGACAAGGCTATAAAAGGGTTAGAAAAGGATATGCAAAAATGGGAACCTTTCTTTGCTGATATGAACGATAAAGACCCTACCGCATTGAAACGAGCAATTAATGAAAAATACGATGGTAGCAAGAAAGATCTTGATTCATTTGTAGAAGATACATCAAGCACAACAGACGAGTCAATTGACTATACACCAAAGAAATAAAAGACTCTACTTGTATGTTTGAACTAAATAATAAGTAGAGGTTATAAATATAAAAGGGGTATGAGGTATGAAAGCAAAGAAACTAATATGTTTAGCATTTCCACTTATATTAGTAGCAGGAGTAGGATGTTCTAAAGATAATGCAGAAGAGAAGCAGACTGATAATGTAAAAGTTGAAGATTCAAAGGATACGAAGCAATCGGATACAGTAAAGCCACGAGAAGAAGATTTCATGAAGATTGTAGATGCAGAAATAGATAAAGCATACAAAAGAAAAGAGACAAAAAATAAAAGTAATGACAAAGTGGTCAAAGAAGAAGTTAAAGAAGAAACTAAGATGGTAGCAAGTGAAGAAGAAAATGCAAATAGAACATTAGCTGAAGAACGAGCAAGTGATGATAAACAAATAATAAGAGAGGTTAATCCTCCTGTAACATTAAAACAGTATAAAGAACAGATTGAAACACAAACTAAACAATTCATAGATGCACTTCAGGCTACAAAACCAATAGTTGAAAAAGATAAAACATTGAAAACGAATAAAGAGGAATTAAGAAAGCAGTTTAAATTAGTTCAAGAACAAGGTATGAAGATAAAAGAACTTGACCCACCTACAGAGTACAGTTATTTCAGAGAGGCATTAAGTGACGATATGAAAGTAATTGTATTATCAATAGAAGGGGCATTTGAAGGGTTAGATGCAAATGATAATGCAAAGACTGAATCTAGTTTAAGCTCTATGTATCACGGTTTAGGATACCTTGAAATGACATTAGACGAAATAGCAAAAACAGAGTAGTAAAATCTATTAAATAGGCTAGATGAAATCAGAAAAGGATTAGATTTGAGAATGATGATCCAAAAGGTAAAGTATTAAATTTTGTTGAAGTTAAAGAGAAGAAATAATACATACTTGATATATTATTTAATTTAGGGGGCATCTCCATGAAGGTTGTTCGCTCTATATTTAAAACTTTTCGTTTAGTAGGTTTAATTGTAAAGCCAGTACTTAAAGCATTATCTAAAAGTAAATTCTAATTACATAGCAATAAAAAAAGCCGTCAAATGACGGCTCTTGTTTTTACTTCACATACACATAGGCTTCATTTGCTGTTACATAGTATGTTTTACCCTGGCTGTTGTGTACTTTATATTGTGACGATCCATTGACATTTATTTTCGCATCAATTGTGAATCCTAACCCTGCATCCACAGAACCAGCAACATCTTTATCCTGCCAAGATGGAGCATCATAGAAACGTAGCTTATTAACTTTAGAAACAACACGCTTTCCTACAATAGATGAGTCCACTGTACTTTTCTTATCAAACTTCACATAAGAAGAATCGTATTTAATCCATTGCTCTCCGCCAAGATTCAGCCAGCCGTCTTTTTCAGCCCACACAATATATGATTCTGGTTTGTTTAACTGGCGAATTTTAGAATAGCTTGTATCTGGTCCTTTACGTAAATTAACGTTTTTACCCTCAATATAAGCAATACCATCTGTTACAGCTGTTGGTACTTTTTCTGGCTTAGAGGGCTTTTCTGAAACAGTAACTTCAACATTAGAATTATTGTATGCTCGTTGTACATCAGCACGGAATTGGGCTTCTGATACACCGTGGCTACGTAAATAATCAAGCGGATCTTCATGATCTGTTCCACCAAGGTATTTTGTCACATCATAATGAGTCCATAATCCTTTTTCTACAGATAATCCTCGATCTCGCAAGATTTTAGCTAGTAATTTTACATATTTATCATAGCTGCGTTTAAACTTCTCATAATCTCTTGTTTCACAAAGCTCTACGTGTACAAAACGTTTATTCGCACCTGGCCCTGCACCATAAGCAATGTATTTTGTATCAGCAATCTGAATTGTTTCATTCCAATCAACTGCATAATGAACAAAAGCTGAACGCCATGTACGAGACTCATATTTTTGAATGTTAATAGCTGGCGCTTCTGGAGTTGCTGTACTATGCGCCACAACACCCTCATAAGCACCTACACCATAACGGTATGGTTGTTTTGGTAAATCAGGAATAATAAGCGTTCTATCGGCAAAAGCACTTGTTGCAAAAGAACCAGCAAGTGCTAGAATCATAAGAAATGAGGTAACATGTTTCATTGTCTTTTTCATTTAGCATCAACATCCTTTTTCATAATTTTTGTGTGGTCAAATAATCCACTTGCTGATAGTCCAATGATGATTCCTTGAAATACATTTGCTTTGATATCTCCGTCCAAAAATAAAACGCCTAGCACAATGCCAAGCGTTAAATTCAATAACGGAACATATTTTATTTGTAATCCAATTGTTTTTGCAATCTGTGAAAGACCAACTACAATTCCAATCATTACAGTAATCTCAATCATTACATACCACCTCCCTTCAACAATAAACCGATAAGTGCTGTTACGATTGCACCAATAATGATACGGAGAATCCAGGTAGTATTGGCGCTAATCTTCTCAAGCTGTTTGTTTATATTCACAATGTCCTTTTCATTGACAGTGGTACGTGTTTCTATGTTTCGGATATCGCGCTGCATATCCTTTTGATCTGACTTAATTTGTTGGATCTCTTGCTTTAAATCTTGAATTTCTTGCATTGGTTCGACTCCTTTTCTAAAAATTAAAAAGCCTGCTATAAGCACGCTTTGATTTGTTTTAAAAGTCGTATTTTATTCAGAATAATTTTATTTTTAAAAATTTCCCTTGTAATGTGTTATTGTACCGTGTTATTTGTTATCGTTTAGAGTAGAAAGCAGGTGTGCATATGGAAGGGATAATTTTTCTTCTAATAATCTTCGTTGTATGCTTTATATTACTAGTATTCATGAAGATTTTTGGTAGGAAGAAACAAGTTAACAAATCTATTGAAAAAGAATTAAAAAATCATTCCTCAATACAAGAAAATGGTAATCATAACGATTCAGGAACAAATACTAATGATGCTGAAGCTAGCTGGATGAATGCCGTAATGACTACCTCAGTTATTACAGCGTCTATGAAAAGTGCTCAGGATCATTCGGAAGGTAATAATCACGATTCGAATTCAGCGAATCATGACAACGCAGATTCACAGGATTAATTTAACTTAGTGATTTAATCGACATCAAGAGTAATGTTTTTTAAATCACTTTTTATTAATCTTAGTCCTTAGTTCTTTTACAAAGATAACTTCCCCTGCATCAAATCCGCTCGTTAATATTTAGAGCCCATATACATTACACTTACAGTCGCCTTTTCTTTATACTCAGTACATGTTCCTATCGTGTCATCATAAAACCCCGAACATAAACTTTTTCGCCTTTTTCTAAAAATAAAAAAGCATGTTATCGCACACTTGTCTCTAAAAGCCGTATTTTGTTCAATAAAAAAAGACCAGCTTATGACTGCTGCTCTGGTTTCTCGTCTATTAACTTTTGAACTAACGTTTCTAACGTTGTTAACTTGTAGTTCATTGATGTAATTTCTTCATTATGCTTTCTCTCCATTTCTTGTATTTTCTCATTTTGAATTTCTTCAAGTTCTTGTAAAGCTTTTACTGTAAGGGATGCGTAAGAGTACAAGTGAATCCCTTTCCCACTTTCATCCACAAATGCTTCATCAGATTCATCTACAATTGCTCCATAATATTTTTTTATATCTTGTGTTGTCACTGGTGGGTCATCGGGATCTTTCTCTTCTCTCATTTTGTAAAGCTCATTTACCGCGTTCTTATAATTAAATTCTCTTACTCTAACATTTCTAATCTTTTCTAAAGCAGAAAAAGACACATCACGAATATTAGATTTATATTCACGTAACGAAGGGCTCATAAAGTTACCTTGAACAGCTCCCCATCCATTTTGAGTAACAGACGACTTAACTTGGAGAACTCCGGTATATCCTGCTACACGGCTATTACGTAATGTGATATTAGGTAATCTTAAATCCGCATCTGAGCTATTATCTTCGATTGCTAATGTAGATTGATATAGACCACTTTTTCCTCGTCTGAAATGCCAGTTTCCATTTCCGGCATAAAGAGCATGATAGTCGTTTGCGTGTAGAACACTAATTCCGTTTCTGTTAAGCTCCCAAAACACAGACTTTCTTATCTCACTATCAACTATGTCATCAGTAATACCAATGTTCGCACTAGCTTGAGGCCATCCGGTCCCCATTTGAGATATAAATAAAGTACCTTCAGGAGCGCTAGTTTTTTCATCTGATCCTAAGATGAAAGTTGGTTGTACTGCACCGTCTCGTCTTCGATAATATCCAAGAAACGCTCTAGGGACACCACTTTCATATAGACGTAAAAACTGGTCATCTAAGCTTACATAGTTATTGGTATTTGATGTTCTAATTTGGCAACCACTTAACAACCCAGCTTTAATCCAATCTGCGTTAACTTTGCCAACTAAATCTATTCGTGCCGCATTCAGCTTAATGTTTTCTTTACTCATATTGAACGCTGCAATGACATCATTTTCTTTTACTGATATGCTAACGCCCTTTTCAGTTAGCTGAAGGCGACTTTCCATATCTCTTACATATCCTGAGGTAGCAAATTGCCCATTCGCTTGTTCTTTTGTATATACTTCTGTTGTTTTAGCTGATGCATTTATACCTTTTTCATTAATAGTAAAGCGGTTATCAATGAGAGTCATTTTCTGATTGTATTGTTCGGTCGCAAGCTTGTTCGCTAATTCTGCAAGTAGATCTTCTTTATTTTTATTAACCGTATTCTTTAAATCAGGAATCTTAAATCCAGCAACATAATCTTCGACTTGCTTGATTCCAACTTTTGCCCCGATTACTGTTGCCTGTTGTTCAATTTTAGAATTGGCATCAGTAAGCTTCTTTCCTTGGTCGGATACTACATTGTTTAAATTAATAACTGTGGAAGATAGTCCGCTTGCTGTTTTTTCAACTTCTAAAACACGCTTATCAAATCCATTTTGATTATTTTCTACTTTCGTTACTGTTTCTTTGATTCCATCAACACTTTTTGTAATTTCATTTGTTTTCTTCGTAAATTCATCATTTGTTACTTGGTTTTCTGGGGCTGGTGTCCAATCCTGCGGCTTATTCCCTTTATATAAAGCAACCCATTCTACAGTAGCTTTTGTAGTATTACTTGGAGAGTTATATAAACTTAACTTTCGTTCATTCCCATTTGTAGCCGCAACAGCTTTGAAGGTTACATAAGTTATTCCATTAGCGTAAACACTTGTTGCATATCCAACATTGCTAGACCCGCCATTCTGCCAAATTCCAAATTTTTGACCTTGAGGGACACTTCCTTTAATTACAAAGGTATATTCCTCACCTGTAGAGAAATTTTCAGTTAGAGAATATTGATTGATTAAATAATCTGTTTTCTCATATTTTACATTTGAATCTAATGCAAGGTTACGTCCCCCAGCTTTATCATTATTAACTTTCGTTTCTACACTAGTTAACTTTTCATTGACTTTACCTGCTTGCTCTGTAATTTCAGTTGTTGTTTTCTTGAGATCATTTGTTGTTTGCTGCACATCAGATATCGTCTTTTTTGTGCCTTCCACCGTTGATTCAACCGTACTTAATTTATTACTAATTTCACCATCTTTTTTAGTTAACGACTCAATAGAAGTTTTAAATCCATCTGCGGTTTGCTCTGATTTGGTAATACGTTCAGTAAGCTTTCCTTGTTCGGTTTGTATGTTAGTAACTTTTGTTGAAACGCCATTAACCGTTTCTTCTATTGCAGTAGTCTTTTTGGTAAAGTCTGTAACTGTTTGATTTACTTTAGAATCCACTTGTGAAATGGTACGTGTATTACCATCAGCTGTTTGTTTCGCTTCATTAGCAGTCTTTGATACTTGAGTTAGATTATTTCCTAAATCCGTTACACTTTGTTTTTCAGCTTTTGATTTAATTGCTTCATTCGTTTGCTCAAAAGATGTACTGATTTCTTGAAACTTTTTAACGTTTCCTTGTTTATCAGTTTCATAAATTTGTTTACCGACAAATCCATTATTAATCTCATCTTTTGTGAAAACACCTGATTTATCGGCTTTATCTTTAATTTGTTCCTTAACAAAATTTGAGTCTACTTTTCCCTGAACCTCTTTTTTCACATCAGAAATTTGCCCAGCTATTTCTTGCGCTTTATTGTCCACGATTTGAACCTTTTGATTTAACTCTGTTTTTGTGGACTCAATATCTTTATTAACCTGCTCTAATGTTTCTTTCTTCACCTTTTCTACATCAGGGACAACCGGATCCCAAATGCCATCTTTCCAAAGTTTTAAAATACCAGGCTTACCGTTAGAAATATCTAACCATAGTGTCTTTCTGTCTATTAAGTTAGTTGTCGGTGGATTTTTGGATTCTATAATTTCAACGGTATTATTTTTAATGTTCTCTTGTACCTTTTCAGCCAATGTTTTTGCTGCTTCGGATTCCTTCTTAGCGTTACTAGCTGTTTCATTAGCTTCTTTCACCAATTTATCTAGCTGATCTATCATTTCTTGCTTATTACCTAATGAACTAAGAATCCGATTATAAATCTTTCTTGATTCTTCATTTGGATCAACAATCTCACGATAGTCACCAAACACATATTTATCTTGTGTAGGGTCAGTAAATGATTCATCACCAGCAATGACACGAGCTTCAAGATATAATTTAGGCGTAAAGCCTGTATCTTTTATTTTGATTGTATCGCCTTCATTAATTAGTTCATGCGCTAATCCAAATACTCGCCCGATGCTTTGTGCTCCAACTTCATACAAAACCGATGTATTTACACGCTTTTTTAACTCTGTATTAATAAGAGTCATTAAACGTTTTGGATTCATATCTTGGTCTTCTGTCTCTGGACTATAGAAACCGAATTTATGCTGTCCTTTCTCATTCCATCTTTGGTAAGCATCACCGTCCACAAGATAAGGGACACCGTTATTTATTTCGGTAATAGTAACAAACTCTCCGCCTTCTTTTTTCACGAAACCCAATAAGGCTGTACAAATGTTTTGAGAGTTTTCGATCCGTTTAATTCCCATCAAATCTTTGCCGAGAGTTACTTCTTTTCCTGTTTCTCGACCACGCTTCTTAATCATATCAACATAACGACCAACGACTTGAGAGCCTATGACCTCTGCGCGATATTGGATTTCTAATTCAAACAATGAAGCTATCTTTTTAAGGAGAGTCAATGGATCAATAAATTCATCAATAGTCATGGAACGGAAACTAGCATATTCCAAATTCCCTTTCTTCCACTTCGTACCTGCAAGAGCGATATCCACCATTTCAATTACTGTCTTACCTTCTAGTTTTTGTGGAGGGATAATACCAGCTTTAGCAAGTTGAACCCATTCACCAGATGCATAAGCGATTACTGATCTATCATCAGAATCCTTTTCAATTTCAGTAATTACATAAGGAACAATACGGCCATCACGCACTTCTTTTAATACTAAGTTTTGCTGCATAAGTGTGGCTGAATGCCTTGTATTATCAAATACTCGAAACTCTAATGTATCAATGTTATTTTTGATTTCCCAATGTCTTTTATCATCCCGAAAATCTTTAGGTTGAATAGATGCTACAATTTGTTCTGTTTTAAAATCAACAACATGCAATTCACCACTTGGCGTTCTCATCTGTATCTCTCCCTGTAACTGATTGTCGCTGTAACATCTGGTGGCATAATATCAATACGATTATCTCCACGTATGATCTTAGGAAACTCACTAAAAAAATCTTTTAAGTTAATCGCATCTATTCCGTTGATTGTAACTAAACTTCGTTCT
Source organism: Bacillus sp. AR13-1 (assembly GCF_008042285.1). Lineage (NCBI taxonomy): Bacteria > Bacillati > Bacillota > Bacilli > Caryophanales > Bacillaceae > Bacillus > Bacillus sp. AR13-1. Next base: position 17,680 of record NZ_QNUA01000008.1, on the reverse strand, counting down.
GTATCGATAATCACTTTATCTCCTGTATCGAAAATAAAGGGCTTTGTATTGGAAGGGACTTTGTTTATCTTCCAAATCTTTAAATCATCAATTTGCATGGTATAAACAGGTGTATTTCTATCCCACCGACAAATGGCAATCATGACTTGTGCAATCTTTCTTTCCGTCATCGGATTCCCTGTTTCGTCAATCCAACGTTCAACAAGTGAAGCATCGTCTATTTCTGTACCATCTCTAAAACGTGCCACATAGACAGACCATTCTTTCCCACGTCTTGCAATACGTAATCTTCCATTGAAATTATTAAATGTATTAGGATGAGCACCAGTTGTATCAACTAATTTCCTTATACTATTTGGCGTTCCATTATTCCCAACTCTCATATATGCCTTTGTAATTTCAGCATCCGTATATAAATCATTCATATTAATACGAGCTACAACATTACTCGCTTCATCTAAAAGAAGGACTTCAACACGCCCCATTTGATCTATATTTTTAGATTGCAAGTGAACTCTGGCTTCCATTTCGAAATCTTGAATAGGTCCACCAGGTATACTTTTCTTTGCAATACCGCCATGAAATTCTTTCGTACCTTCTGCACCGTAATATGGACAATAAATCGCTGTTCCATCTTTCACCTTTAGTTCGCCTGTACCCTTCATTTCTTCCACTTGTCCAGTAACAGGAGTCCAACCTACAACGGATGACATTTCATCCCACAACACGCGTTCACGCTCTTGTACAGTTGATTCTTCCACAGTTAATGGATAACCAATACGGAAATAGTTTCGCTCTAAAGGATATGCACCAAACCATACATCTAAAAAAGTGCTTGGTTTTTTCACAATCATTTCAATTATTGGTGGGGCTTCTACGCTTCCTTTATTAGTAAAATTAGAAGTTATTTCTGTAGACCAATTTTGCACAAATGGATGAGTTTGTACTTTTCCTAATTTATAGGGCATCGGACAAATGAATTTCAAAGTACCTTTGCCTAAGGTAACAAAATCATCGGGATTAAATTCTTCGTCAATAACAGCTATATATGTTCTGTCTGGTTTTGCATCAAAAGTTAGCTCGGCTGCTTGTTCAGTAATAAGCCATTCTGCTATTTCTTCTTTTAATGTTTCTAAATCCGTTCCATCTGGAACTATAATTCCAACAGGTACAGGAAGCGGACGGGGATCTGTATCTGTATTTAATAATCTGGCACCTGGATATCCGGGAACCTTTAGAAAATTACGCTTCAAAGGTGCCCATGTTGGCGGACTCCATCCTTTTTCTATTTGAATGTATTCCTTACGTTGATTGTTAAATGTAAAAGAACTCATGCTAACACCTCATTTCTTTATAAAATAAAAGAAACCCAAACCTAAAAGGCTGAGTTTCTTTGTTCTTCTCGTTCTTGATATTCTTTTGTATATCGATAAGTACCGCGCGCCACGTCTCGACCTTCTAAAACAACAGGAACCTCAACAACTAAATCACCACCAAGCATTGGAATTATTCCACCGCTAGATGATCCTGACGAATAATTAAATACTTGATTCGAAGCACTGTTTGTCATAGCTTGTCTGCTATTTGACATACTTCCATACACACCACTCATAACAGTCTTTAATCCGGATAGTTGGCTCACAGAACTAGCCATCATGCGACTCATGTCACCCATTAATTGATTTATGTCTCCTGACATACTAAATTGTTCTCGTGGCATGGCTGCTACGATTCCAGCACCAATAGCTCCAAGTGTCTTTTTGTTTAAAGGTAAAACGGCTTCATCCCCAGCTTCACCAGCACCTTGCAAGTTTCCGCCATTCATACCAAATATAGTTGGTTTAGTGAAAATACCACCTTTTGCACGCCAATCAATATTGAGTCCAGATGGGAACGTAATATCTTTTCCTAAAACGTTTTTCGTACTAGTTTGTAAGCTAAAGTGTGGAAGAGGTGGCATTTCAGGTTTTGGGATTTTCAACTTTAAACCTTCAAAGAATCCCTTGATTTTATCGATGAATCCCTTTACCCCGTCAACCGCATCTCTTATTGGGTCCATAATAAATCTTTTCGCTGCTTCAAATTTTTCTTGTGCAGCATTCTTTACAGCATCAAATTTCTCACGCGCAGAATTATACAAACTCTCAAACTTTTCTTTAGCTGAATTATAAGCCTCTGTAGCTGGTTGAACTACATATTGCTTCACTAAATTCCAAGCTGAAAGTGTATAGGATTTTATTTTTTCCCAATTTCCTAATATCCAGTTTGCTAAATCTCCAAGTTTTTCTTTCGTTGTATTCCACAATTCTTGCACTGGCTGGATAACATACTGTTTTACCAGGTTCCATCCTGCCAACGTATAAGACTTAGCCAGCTCCCATTGTGAACTTAACCAAGAAACTAAATCACTGAACTTTTCTTTCACTAAATTCCAGGTTTCTTGAACTGGTTGAATGATATATTGTTTAAATAAACCCCATCCAATTTGAGCTGCGGCCTTTGCTATTCCCCATTGTGTACTAAGCCAGTTAACTAACTCGCCAATTTTTCCGCTTACCCAATTGTAAGCTTCTTGTATTGGTTGAATAATATATTGACTGATTGCCGCCCAAGCAATTTGCACTCCAGCTTGAATCAGTAACCAACCAGCTTCTAAAACAGTAGAAACCGCCGAAATAATTGGATCTAAAACAGTAAGAATAGTATTCCAAGTTTCTTCCCAAGCTTGTACGAGTGTTCCCCACAATTCGGATGCCGTTGTAACTAAAGAAGACCACCAGGAAGAAGCTGTTTCAACAATTCCAGACCATAAGCTGCTAAAGAATTCACCTATTGGATCAAAGAAACTATGCATCATTTCAGTAAATGAAGCCCAAGCACCTGAAAAGAATTCAACAATAGAATTCCATGTACTACTACATATTTCGCCAATCCCTGTCCATAAATCACTAAAAAACTGACCTATTGGATCAAAGAATGAGTGCATGGTTTCTAAGAAAGAAGTCCATGCTTCACTAGAGGATTGAACTATCCCATCCCAAAGTTCTATCAAATATTCTTTAATAGAATTCCAGGCTTCTATGGTCCAATTTTTTATATCGTCCCAGTTTTTATAAATGGCAATTCCTATAGCTGCTAAAGCTGCTATAAGAAGAGGAATACCGGCAACAAGTCCAGCTGCTGCTAAAGCTCCAATCTCAAAGAAGCTCATGACTGTCATGACTATAGGAGCAAGTGCCATAATTGCACCTGAGATTATACCAATAGCCATTGCAACAGCTGTTAATGTGGCTGCTAATTTAGGGTTGTTAGAAATCCATTCAGCTACTTTGGAAATAACATCCGCTATAACACTAAGAAGAGGTTTGAGTGCAACTTGTAAATCTTGCATTGCTTTTTGAAACTTAACTGCTGGACTTGCATCCATTTTTTTTATGGATTCATTTAATTTATCCTGATTCTTCTGGAAGTCTACTGTTTTTTCTGAAGCGTTTATTAAAGTATTAGTTAGATTTTGTCCTTGGTCTTCAAACATAGTGGCTAGAACTTTAACCCCTACTTGATTCTTTTTAACAGGATCTTCTATTCCTTCTATCGCTTTAGCTACTTCCACCATAGCTTTCGAACCGTCACTTCCACCTTTAGCGACAGCTGCACCCCATTTTTCTATTTGTTCAGTTGCAATGCCTGATCCATCAAGTGCTTCTTTTAAAGCTTTATCCGCACCTTGAGCAAATTCAGCTAGTTGGATTCGCCCCTCCTTCAGCCCATCCAGCATATTGTCGATATTCCAGCTACCCGTTTCAACCCCTGCTTCCATAATCGCTTGAACTTCTTCAGCTTTAAAACCCACACGAGTCAGCTGACTTCCGTATTCGGCAATGATATCTAGTTGCTCTGGTGGGAATCCCATTTTTAACAACGCATCAACCATACCAAGAGCACTTTCTTGAGTTATCCCTAATTCACTACCTATTTCGTATGTTTCTTGAATTAATTCTGTAAAATCTATTCCTTCATAGGATTGCGCAATTGTTGCTGCTCCCTTTACTATAGATGCATTCGCTTCATCACTAATGTTTTTATTTAAAGCCCATTGTCTACGTACACCAGCAAGCGATTCTTCAGCATCCACCCCATAAGCGGTTACGCCTCTTATTGCTTCTTCCACTGATTTTTTAGAGGACTCTGGAACATCGAATGTTATATCAATCTTAGTTTTCAACTTTGACATATCCATTGCTTTTTCAATCGCAGTTGCAATACCACCACCGGCAGCCATACCACCTATGACATTTTCTAATCCTACCTTTAGTCCTTCAAACTTCTTCTCTGTTCTTCCGGCTTCTTGCTGTAAATCTCTTAATTCATTTCGCACTTGTTGTATTGAGTTTCCAGCATCCACAGATCGAAGAGCTCGTTGTAATTTCTCAATATCAGCTTCTGTTCCTAATGCTTCTCGGCCGATAATTCCAATTGCTTGCTCTAACTGTCGACTTGTAGCCGTTCCATTTCGAATTGCATTCACAAGACGATTTCCTAATGCCCCTGCAAAATCATCAACGCTTTTCCCTGTAGCACTAAACAATGTTTCTAATTGCCGAGTGGAACTGGCTACATTGTCTTGTTCTGCTTTCATGTTTCCAAGTTTATTTTTCAGACCATTAAGCGATCCTTCTGTAAATTCAATTTCACGCCTGAATGCACGATATTGTTCTTCAGAAATTTTACCGTTTTGAAATTGAGCTTGCACTTGTTGTTCCGCTGCTTTTAATTTATCTAATTTTTCGGTCGTATTTTCAATTTGTTGTGTCAGTAACTTTTGCTTTTGGGCTAAAGCTTCGACATTACCAGGATTAAACTTTAATAAACGCTCTACTTCCTTCAGTTCATTGGCCAGGTTATCACTTTGTTTATTTACATCTTTTAAGGCATTTTGTAACGGTTGAGTATTTCCTCCGATTTCAATCGTAATCCCTTTAATTTTTCCTGCCATATTCTCACCTCATTTCCTAGAAAGAATCGTAATCTCTTTGATTCGCTTTTCTTACTTTTTCTTTATCTGGATTTTCCATTTCAGCAAATTCAGCAATATAATCAAAGCAATCGCCGATTGTCATGGTTTCTAAATCCCAATACGTTAATTTTGCTTTATAACAAAGAGCAAGGAACAAATCAGTGGTTAATTCTTCATCACTGAATGTCCCTTGCTTTTCATCATTTCCTGTTATTTTTTTTTTGCTCCCATAGTGACTTGAACTAATTCCATGATTTCTGGCATGATTTCTTCAATTGGGAATTCTTCAAATTCATCCAACCACGTCATAGGATCAGAAATATTTGAATCAGCCGTTTTAGCAAATAACCAAGTCAAGTCATAAATAAGTTCAAAGTCCACTTTACTTATATCAACATTAGACATATCAATAGGTTGTTCTGATCCATCTGGCGTAGTTAACGCATTAATTGCTCCTAACCCCATCATATCTGCAAATAAATTACGTCTGAATTGTGCTTTATATCGTTTAACTGTTGCCGCTGTGCTTTTTAATCGAACTTGTTTTCCATCTATAGTAATTGTCTTTTCCATTTATAATTACGCTCCTTTTGGTGCTGCCGGTGTTTTTACATATACTTTTTTGTACCAGTCGTTATAAATTGCTTGTGTTGTTTTAGCAGTCGTTTTCGTTTTAACCATTGGCCTTCCACCAGGCGCTAAAACAATTGGGCTAGAAACAAACTTCAGTTCATTTGTATTTGGTTCAGCAGAACTTGTTTTTGTTTTAGATGCAATCATTGGCCGACTTGCTGAACAGTTATACATAACATGACGGGTTGCATTCACATCACCATCAAACTCAAATAATAATGCGAATGGTTTCCCTTTTGCATCAGCCAATTCATTTAATACGCCATCCGTTTCGTCTAATTCCTCACCAAGTGCATCAATAGCAAATTGCTCTGGGATAGTAGCAATATTTAATGCTCCATCGTACCCTTGGTTATTACTTGCCGCGTAATAAAGCATGTCATCTGCATAAAATTCAATTAAATCACCGCGTGGCTCAAAAGTTAGTTCAACTCCACCAGGTAATGGAATAGGTGTCCCAAATTTAACCAAAAAATCCTTAGTATCTAATGGTACATAATGTACATTTTTCAAACCGAATGTTACCTTGTTTTCATTCATTTATATCAACCTCGTTTCATAAAATTTTTGATATATTTTTTCTGTTTCAATAATCCCTTCGAATGGCGAATCATAAGGTATTTCATGATTGTCCAGGACTTGTTCAAGCTTGGCTTCTGCAACTGAATCTTTTCTATTTGTATAAAGCTCTATATTTAAATCATTTATCTTATGATAGACCTTATTATCAGCCATGAGATTGGCTGAACCGTCCACAAGAAAACAAATATAAGGTGGAGCTGGAACAGGATTAGTCGGCGTTGCTGTGAAATGCGAATAAGCCACAGGATAACCTGTAGCTTCAAGAATTTTTGTTAATTCACCTAATGTCATCGTTGAACCGCCCTTTCAATTCGTCTTGGCAATTCGTCGATTACATACTCTTCAACTGGAAGAATATGCACTTTCTTCGGTACTCGGCCTCCACCAGCTTTCGCATGGCCATTTTCTAAAAGATGCGTTAATTGCCCCTTTGTATTATGAAGAACAACACCTTTCCCTTCTTTTTTCTTGCGCCAGCCTTTACGATAGCCGCCCGTTTTTTTAGGACTATTTTGCTTTAATTTACCTACAGCAATATCTGCTACTTCATCGATTTCATTTTCCAAATCTTCTTCCACAACTTTTGCATACCTTTGCAACTCCCTAGCAAGATCACTCGCAAAATCATTCATACTAAACATGCTCCTTTGCGATAATAGTCAATGTCTGATACATTTCATCATCATTCATTGGCGGTTCGATAATATCAAAGATACGGCCTTTCATATTAATTCGCATTTCTTCCGTAATACCAGAAGTATATGGAATCACAAAACGATACACCCGTGTAGCCTGTGAAGCTGAAGCTTCAATATACTCGGAACCTTTCACCGTTTTTATCATTGACCAGGCTTTTTTTAACTCCTGCCAAGATGTTTCAATTACCTGGTTTAATTCATCTTTTATTACTACAGGTTGTTCAAAATTGATTCGATTTCTAAAATCGCCTGTATTCAGTGGCTTTTTATACTGAAAAGGACGCATTTTATTCACCGCCCAACTTAATTTCTTCTAAAGCCTTTTCAATGCTTAAACTATTAATCTGACTTAAAAAATTCTTGTCAAAATACTCTAGAGCATCGTTATAAACATAACGAGAGCGTTCAAAGACTAATTCCTTGAACACCTCGTCTTTATTAAGGTCGTAATTACCACAAACCCTAATTAAATCTTTATTAGATGCAAATAAGATGCGTCTTAGGTTGTCGTCTTCATCATCGCCTAATCGCATCCTATCTTTGAATTGCTGTAATAATTCATTTGAAATTACTGTTTCCATTTACATCATTCCTTATTTAGTTGCTGGTGGTGCTGGTGTAAATGAAATCTTTAAATCATATACAATTGCCGCTTTATTATCTTTTGGTTTACCGTTAGCAAATTGTTTGATTGTATAAAGCGTTGCATCTTCAATCGCTAATGTTTGGTCAAACGATTTAAGCTTATATCCACCAGCAATTGCAGCAAGGTATTGGCCTTTCACAAAGAATAATGCTTTACCAACTGGCACTTCTTTAGATTCTACAGTTTGAATGTTATAAGGTAATGCCATCACCCATTGGCCTGTTGCCGTTTGAATTGTATTACGTGCTTGTACACCGATTGCATCCACAGGATTGACAACCATCACAATTTTATTTAATACTTTGCGGGATTTACCTTTGCCATCAACAGATAAAGCTTTTACTACTTCATAAAGTTCACCAGCAATTACTTCACCATGCTCAGATGGAGCAAATGTTAATGTACCGGATGATTTTTTGTCTGTCACCGCATTTGTAGTAGAGTTAAAATCTTTCATTAAACCGATTGGTTGATTTACTCCAGTACCATTAACAAAACCGTATTCTAAACCAACAGAATAAGATTCTACTAATAAAGTTCGAACATAACGTTCAACCCATTCCGGCCCAAGATCTAACATATCATTTGGAATAGCCGCGAATGCAGTTAATTTAAGTTGGCCAATTTGTTCTTCACGGAATGCCGCATTTACTTGACCCTTGATTTCACCGAATAAAGGACCCCATACATAAGCTTTAGTTGCATCAGAATAAATAAACTTCGTCACCGCTCCTAAATCTTGTAACCCTACAGCCTCTAATAATGGATGTTCTGTTACTAAATCTTCAAATACACGCTCTTGCGTAGTTTTAGGAAGAATAGAATCATCTTTGAATCCACCATCTTTTACAACGGCATTAAAGAATTTTGTTTCTGCTGAAGTCAGAACGTTTTGACCACGTTGCTGTAGAATGGAACGATCAAGCATATCATTATTTACTTGCTCACGAACTGAGTTCGCTACATCCGTTTGTAATGCATCAAAGAAATTTTCAAATGCTGATGTTTGTTCTTGTTCTGTACTTTCGGCGTTTGTTAAAGCATCTGTTAATTTTGCTTTGGCCTTGCTAAATGCTTCAGATTTATTGAATTTAATTGTCATTATTTGTTTCCTCCATTTTTTATAAATTTAAAAAGAGCCTTTTCAATCCGTTGTTTTTAACTGGTTCCGGATTCGGCTCTTTTGGTTTTGGTTCTGTATTAGTTTGTAGATCATTCAGGATTTCACTTTTTAATTCTGATAATGCAGCATTTAAATCATCTTTTGTAATGCCTTCAGTTTTCCCTTTATTAAGTGTTCCGTTTCTAAAACCATCGATTACTTTCTGTGGAATCATAGCAGAAACGGCACCTGAAGCAGTCATTTTAACCGGATTATCCATAAACATGATTTCATCCACAAAGTTGTTTTCTAATGCTTGTTGTGGCCCCATCCATGTTTCTTCAGCCATCATATTAAGTAGTTCCTCTTCGGATTTACCACTTTTAATGACATATGCATTTACAATTGCTCGATCTGTCGTCTTTAGCATCTCAGCAGCCTTTTCCATATCACGATGATCTCCACCATTCCACATAGAAGCATTGTGAATCATAATTTGTGCTGTTGGTGAAATTCGAACTTTATCACCAGCCATTGCAATAACAGAAGCTGCGCTTGCAGCCAAACCAACAATTTGAACTTCAACCTGGCCCGGATAATTTTTTAATGCTGTATAAATCTCTGATCCTTCGTGTACATAACCACCAGGACTATTAATTGATACGATTAAATCATCACCATTGGCATTTGTTAGTTCTTTTGCAACCATACCTGGACTTGTTGCATCCATTTCAAACCATTCATAAATCCAAGCTTCATCACTCGAAATGATTGGACCTTTAATATCAAGCTTCACCGTCATTTACTTTCTCACCTCCTTCACCTATATTCATTTCAGCGTAGTTCTTCGTAATATAATGTTTGTCCAAGTTCGGATCATTAGAAGCCTCATATCCGGCTTCTAATCTCATTTCATTACCTGTAAATGCACTAGAAGAAATGAGTTTATCAATGCTTGTCGCAAGGTCGAATATGTTCTGATAAGATACAGCTTTAACTTCAATCTTTTGCCCTTCAAGGTACTCGTTCATTTCAAAGAATTTAACGTTTGCTTCATCTGAAATCTTTTTTAATAAAGGTTTCACTGTGAAAAGCATGTAATTCTTCGTCTGCTTCTCTACATCAGCCATTTCCCCATATAACAAAGCGGTCGGAATACCGAAAGCCATCGCTACTTGATTTAAAAAGCCATTCGTTACTTTGTTGATTTCATCCACACTTTGACCAGCGTTTCCGCCATCTGATGTTTCAGCGTATTTGAATCCTGGTTGCTGTGGAATGATAGCAACGTCTTTTTCTCCAATTGCTTTATACATGTTATCGATGAACTCTTGCAGCTTTGATTGATGCTCTTTACTTTTTGCAGCAAGCATATCCATATCCACTGTTCCGCGAATTTGATTTTTACGTTTTTGTGAGCTTAATATCCTACCGAATAAATCACCATAATCAGTAAAAAGACTATCAATAAGCGGTGATAATTTGTCATTTCGATATTTCAAATGAATAACTTCACTTTGCTTAAAACTTCTCTTAAACTGATAATCTTTTACGGTGACATTTGTAAAAGTATCTTCAAAAACAGCGTATTCGTTATGATCAAAATCATCAGCAATAAGTAAATCACCATCATCAGCCTGTATAATTAAAGCCTCATTATCATAAATAAGCTTGTACATATACTTTTCCCAAAAGGTACTTGCTGTCATATTCTTATTTGGTCTAACATTTAATCGATAGTAAAGTTCATTCTTTTCAAAGGCTTCACCGTTTTTCACTCTAAATTCGGACTGACTTATTGTTCTTCCTAAAAAAGAAATACATGTATCAATTGCTAACCGCTTCATGTGGACTCTATTTGTCTTATCGATAAACATTTCCACATCAAACATAAATCCTAATTCACTATTTCTTTTAAATACTGCATCCAGCCATCCAATGATTATCACCCCCTTTATTAGAATTTAATATCACCTATTATAAAATCTGTAGATTCTTGTATTTCATCAGCTCGATAAAGAGCATGTACAAAACATTGGAATCCATCAGTTTTTCTACGTACTGGCTCTTTCTTTTCGTATACTTTATTCCCATCACCTTTTATAACAACCAATACGTTTTGTGTATACCAACGCATCATAGGATTATCATCAAAAATAATTTGTTTATTTGCAAATGCCATTTCGATACGAGGTGCTAGTAAACTGTGAATCGCTCTAGGATTTCTTATAACTTCTATTTCAAATCCTTCAGCTTCTAATAATGGTCTTATTGCCTCCATACGGAAATTATCAGCAATAATCTTTTTCAATCCATAAGATTCACGCATTTCAACAAACCAATTAACAATGTGCTGAGGATTAATAGTTGGTTCATCCACAACGGTTAGTAAGCCTTGTTCTTTCCACTCTTTTATTGGTGCGAATTTCTCTTTTTTATACTCATTCGCTTTTTTAGAATAACCATAGTAAATATCAACGAACTCTTTACGAACAAAGGAATGCGTTTTAAAGATATATTCACCATCTACTCTAAATAAAAGACCACAAGCAGCAAAATCTCTAATACTTGCAAAGTCTAATGCTCCAATACATTCCCGACCATATAGATCAGGAAATGGACGATTTGTAGCAACTATTTCCTCCCATTTCGCAACCGAACGTTCTAAATTTGAAACAGGTAAATTCATACGTTTTGTCATAAATTCGATTCGGTTGTCAGGATCGTCTTCCAAATCCTCATATTCTTCCTTCATCGTTTCAAATAAACCTTCAGCATATTCACTTAGCGGTTTTGACAGCATAGGATTCGCCATTTCCCAAACATCGATATTATCGACTTCTTTTTCATCATTTAATTTACAAATGAACGGAAAAAGAGCGTTAGGACGTGCTTCACCATTTAATACTTTCCTTGCTTTTTCTTTTAATTTATCTAGGAAACCATCACGTACATATCCGTCTGTACCAATATAAAACTCGCGGGGGTTTTTCCTTTTCCCCAAGCCGCTGATGTGGACACGGACATCTTTATTACTTTCATATCGATGTATTTCGTCAAAAACAACCGCTCCATCTCGCAAACCATCTTTTGTATCTCCGTTTGATGTTCTAAACTTCAGTACACTTGCAGTAGCTTTTGAAGTGGTTTGTGTTTCCGTTGCTTTAAAAGCCTTTTTTAATGTTTCATGTCTACGAACAGTTTTCTTTACTTCATCAGGACTTGTTTTTGCTTGTTCTTCACTATTCGCAACAACAGATATGTTGTATTCTGGTATTCCATGCAATTCACTGATTAAAAAATGAGCAATTACTGATATCAGACCGTTTTTACCACCGCCACGACCTAACATCCATAGGAATTTCCGATAAAATACACGTCCATTTTTCTTATAAAATAAAAAGACGAATGCTATTAAGAATTTTTGAAATGGCTGCAATGGAAAATACCACTTCTCGCCGAAGTTGATACAATCTTCAATCATTTCATCATCAAAATACAAATCGTCTCTGTTTAAAACATGTTTTTCTAGATATTCAATTAACAGTTCTCTTTCTTTATTGAACTTTACTTTTCTACTTCGATAAAGTTCAATATATTCTTCCACATACTTTTGCCTAATCATGTAAGATCACTTTTGCTATAGCCTGTATTAGGGATAGTATTCTTAACAACAAACTTTATATCTCTACCTAATGCAATTAAAGAACTGTTAATTTTATTCCTCTCACCTATAAGAGGGTGGGCTTTAACAAAAACTTGAGAACCGTTTTTTACTGTTACGGACTCGCCTTCTTTATTAATAGTTTTATTTATTTTTCTAAATGCTTTGACAAGATCAATATATCTTTCTACCTTCTCAACTTCGACTAAATCTGTAATATCAATACTATTCATGAGCTGTTCTTTTAACCTTACAATACTAACAGCCATCTACCCACCCCCCCCTTACGTGCGTAATTTAGAAAAAAACCTGACAGTTAACCCCCTCCTCCGGTGCCCCTTATACGAAAAATTGATGAAATATTTTAAGGGGGGGTGTTATTTTGGAATCATTTTACCACTTTTCATCGTGTTGCCATTTATTCAGTTTCTTTTTGAATGTTCTTCCGTGCTCTTTATTATGGCAATCCACACAGATTGTTTCTAAATTATCCATTTCTAATGCGAGCTCTGGATGATGTTCTAACTCTTTGATATGATGGACAACCAACTGTATCTTCTTACGTTTCGCACTCTCACTGTACTCATTGGTATCCACACGAATATGGCCGTTGCGCTTACACTCTTGACACTCATAGTTGTCACGCTTCTTTACCTGTTCTCGTATACTCTTCCACTCACTACTGTCATAGAACTTACGCTTCTGTTGTTTTGTTTTGTATTCTTTCATTATTCCTTATCACACCTATATATCTTTAGTAACATACTAATCACCTCATACTACATTAATACACTTCTCATAGAATTCACTTTCCTCTATATTTTTAGAAATAAAGGCGCTCTATAAACTGCACTTCCTTTTGTAACTAAAGACTTTCTTCATCTTTCTTTACGACTGTTCCCTTATGTGTATATATCGGCTCACACGTATGTTCATCAATTGTCACGATTTCATAGGCTTGATTGATATCAAAAAGATTAAGTATCATTTCAGGAATCTTCATATGTCACTTCCTCTTCACAATAAAAAGCACTCCTTTAAGAAGTGCTTTTCTAAAACATAACTATATAAAATTATTACCTCTTTGATTTTATGTTTCTTTGAATGCCTCTTCGATTTTTTTCATTTGATTTTGGATCATAATTAGTTGCTTCGTAAAATTTTATTTAATAATTAAGTTAAAAGTTTTTTGACAAAGATTATATACATTTTCCATGTATACTTTTACTAAATGAATAAATCTTTCTACATCTTCGGGATGAAACATTACTTGAGGTGTTTCCCTATCAATATAGAATCCTATCTGTGCAAGAGTTGTTTTCATTTCATCATTTTTAGGTACGCTACCATTATGACTAATACAATTCCTTAAATCTTGCCACTTTAAAAGTTCATTCCAAGATTTATCTTTAATTAAATTTTCTTGTATACCATTATGCATTAAAAAGTTGATATACTTCCGTATACCATTATGTTGCCTTAAATCTTCTAGTGACTTTTCCACTTTTACTTCAGTTTCAATCGCAGAAGCCAAATTCTTCAGTGTTGCCTCCAACGTACTGTATATTGTAACAAATACCGACTTATAATAAGTAGGTTGAATAAGCATTGTAGCTAGGCTAAGTTCATCCAGTAAATGCATAGTGCTTCCTCCAGGGTCACTATGCACTGCTACAGAACACATCTTTCTTCTTGCATTAACCAATTCTTCAACATATTGGTATGTTTTCTCTAGTTTTGCAATCTCCATATCCCATCCATATTTATGGATTTCTATTACACTTTTCATATCGTATTCTGCCAAATCTGGCAATATTTCCATTAAGTTAACTTTCATTTAAATTCTCCTCTTTATTAATAAATACAAACAACAAATTTAACAAGTCTCTCTTATATATTTTTTGATATATAATAAGCACCTTATTTTACCATAAAAATAAAGATTTAAATCAGCATTTCCACTCTTTAACTTCAACTACCTCATATCTTCTTGTATTACATTAGCATACGGTGTATGAAATTTCACACTGCTCTCAATCACCTGATATTGTTTTATACAATTGCTCGCCGAACTGTATCAAGTGACTGGGAGAAGAGCAAAAGCTCTCTTAAATTAACGGGCTCATTCAATCAGCACCATCGCAGCTGGTTACGAATTTCATTCCCTGAAGCATGTCGTCAATATGGAACCGTTTAGAATTATAAATTTATCCTTGTGAGTTGTGTTTTCCGCCACTTCTCACAATACAAATATATCACGGCAAACTCAAAACAACTGGCACATTTGCGGTCAAAAAGCGGTCACGACTCTGCCAGTTATTTTAATTCTGTGCAATTAAATATGATAATAGGGTTATTATCCAAAATAAAAAGCACCCATATAGGATGCTTAAAGAATTAATTAATAACTTGATGATATTGTGTAATAACATCATCAGTAATTTCACAATTCCAGCCTGGTTTAAATACTCTATCCCATGGCCCTCCATCTTGATGTGTCTTTTCAACTAGATCACCTGCACTCACTTCCCCATATTGATTCAAGGTTTTTAAAATGCACTCTAGTGCTACAATACCGTGTTCTGAGGATACTAGCTTCATAAAAGATGGTGTAATGGCTAAATCCTCTGTTGAATAACATATTGTTTCATCTTCCTTGTAGTCAATAGTCGTAGATCCATGAACTTTATAATTATGAAAAACACTTTCAACAACTGGACCATACTTGAATGCTACAATCGGTTCCTTAAATAATTTAGCTCCTGTTCGCAATAAAAACTCTGCGTATGAAAAATACAGTAATTTTTGCAATTTAAGGTGAGAGGATGGCAATACGGACAATATAAACTTAGAAACGTCTGTAGCGCTTAATTCCTGATCTTGAATAATCATTTCAATAAAAGTCTCTACATCTCGAGTTTTGTATACATCTTTAAAGAACGAATCTTTTTGTAATACAGAATCCCACGTTGTAGAATCTGTCGCCAATTTGTGGATACCTAATTGTACTTCTCCACATTTTTTTCTTACTCTTTTTAAAAAACCTTGAATAATTTCTTTATCAAGTTTAGATTCATCGGAATAATGCCAAGCGATTCGTCTCCCGTCAGAATAGTGACTCATAACTGCAATAAAGTGAAAAGCCATGATTAAGCACCTCCCTCAATTTCTGCTGAATTTTTATAAATATCAGCCCATTTTGTATATTCCTGTTTATGTAAAGAGTGCGATATAACATTTGAACTGAGATCATTTGCATTCCACACTTGTAGTTCCCAAGGAAAATATCTGTTACTTTCTCCATAAAAATATATGTGTGTAGCTTTATAATTATTCTTTGATGAGTCCATAGTACGTATTCTATATTCAGCCTTTAAGCCTTCACATAAATCGTTAAAGTATCTACAGTTATGGTCAAAATCTTCAATAATTATTCGAATGCCAAAAAGATCATTTAAACATTTATTTAGATTAAAAGCCCCTGCTCCTTCTTTTCCAACTCTATAATACTTTAATTTATTCACTACGGATTCATTTTGTTTTATGCGAGTTCGAAGATCTAACTCCGTATAATCGTATTCTAATTCACTCTCCACCGTCAATGATTCCAATTCATTCATATAACTTTTAATAAGACGATAAAACATATTGTCAATTAAAAATACTTCTCTATCCTCAATAACACTTGAAACATTTCTAACCTGTCTCTTATTTAAATTCATGAATTCGAATCCGGTTGTCTGATTTTTTTTAATCCATGCTGCTGAGAATTTATTATGTAGATCATAAATTTCTAAAAAAAGTTTTTGTATATCACTATAATGACAATATGGCTTGATTTCTTGTAAATCTTGTAAACCTTGTATTTGTAGAATATCCAACTCGTATTCCTTCTCTCTAGTAAACCATTAAAGTTGTTAATTCTCCTTGTATATATAATATCAAAATTCGTCATGATATTCTATTATTTCTAATACATAGCTTTACTTTTGTAAAAAAGTAAACTGATATCATATATAATTATTTCGACAAGAGGAAACAATATCCTTTATCTTTTGTTATATCACTTACCCATATCTTATATTGTGTGTAACTGACCCAATTGCTAAATCCCTTGCTATCATTGAATTCATAATACTTTCTCTTTTGAGTTACACAGTACGAAATTTATGAGTAACTGTATAGATTAAAAAAGAAAAAAGCAATGCTTAGATTTTAAACCTAGTCATCGCTTTATCCATTGCATCTTGATTTACACCTATATAACGTAACGTGACCTTCTCTGACGAATGATTGAATATCTCCATAAGTAATGCTATGTTTTTCGTTTGCATGTACATATGGTACCCGTACGTCTTTCTTAGCGTATGTGTTCCGATTTCATCTAAACCAAACTCTGCTGCGGCTATACTTAATATCTTATATGCCATGCTACGACCAATAGGACGATTCTTTCCTTGTCTACTTTGCAATAAGTACTCATTATCTTCTCTTTCTTCAATAAACCATTTAAGTTCTCTTTTCAGTGCTGCAGTAATTTGTATTCGTTTCTGTTTCCCTGTTTTCTTTTCTCTCATAGATATATGACTACCTTTAACATCTCCTACCTTCAATTTCAAAATGTCCGAGATTCTTAGGCCTGTATTGATTCCCATAATGAAGAGAATGTAATTACGTAAGCTCTTTTCCTTAAAATAATCTTTCAGCTGCTGTATTTCTTCTGGATCACGTATTGGCTGAACAAAATTCATTATTCATTACCTCCAGTCTCTTCTGTCTCGTAAACTTCTAATCTAAGAGCAAAAGCAAGTTTATAAAACACTCTAGCCTTAACGCGTCGATAAGTACGCTCACTCATGCCAATCTCGTTATAAACCATATAATCACATACATCTTCATCTTCTAAATAACGCTTAATGATGATGTTTCTTTGATCCTTTCCTGCACGCCCATTGCCCAAGCGACTAAGGAACTGATCAATACGAAATGACGTTTTTTTAATCCACTCTTCTCGTTCACTTTGTTGTATATTAGCCATCGCTACATCTTCTAATGGATTTCCTACATCATTTGTAGGTCCGTGATATCTAATTTCATAAGAAGGAGTGACTTTCATTTCTTCACGCATCATTCCAAACTGTCTATATAAACGTACATTTTCGAGAACACCTTCTAATTTTTTCTGCGTTGCCGTTCTATCAATTTTCGGTAAGAAAGATAATTGTTTAGTCATGTAAGACCACTCCTTTTTATTTTTAAATTACTTTTGTCTTAAAGCCCCACGTCTACGCTCATAACAAGGTCTATGAATCCCCATTAAATCTTCAATTTCACGAGT
>NZ_QNUA01000076.1:0-492 GCF_008042285.1 Bacillus sp. AR13-1 | reverse complement strand
GGCTAAAACGATGAGAAGCTTTCGCTCGAAGATGATTATGCTATTTGCGTTAAGTATGATATTAGCTGGTGGCGTAACGTATTTGATTTATGAGGGGCTACGTCTCTATTATAAATTAGCAGTTCGTTATGAGGATCCTTTAGCCCAATTTCGTTCAATGGTAAGACAAATTGGGGACATTAATTTCTTTTTAATTGTATTTATTCCTCTGTCCATTATGTTTTTCTTCTTTCTTACTAGACCGTATTTAAAATATTTTGATGAGATTTCGAACGGGATTCATCATCTTGCGAACGGAGATTTTTCAAATCAAGTTCGTGTTTCATCAAATGATGAGTTTGGATATATCGCACGCGAAATTAATGTAGCGAGTGAAAAATTAAAAGAAGCGGTTGAACGAGGAGACTTTGCGGAAAGTAGTAAAGATCAGCTCATTGTCAACTTAGCTCATGATTTAAGAACGCCGCTAACATCTGTTTTAGGGTATTTAGA
>NZ_QNUA01000075.1:0-625 GCF_008042285.1 Bacillus sp. AR13-1 | reverse complement strand
ATTATCGAAAGCGGAAGTTATTTTTAGGGTTCTATTTGTTTTTCCTGAATTATAGTCTCAGTACTAATTGGATCTGGATTTAATACTATGTATCCAAGCCAACTAATTAATAAATAAACGGGTATTGAAAATAGAATCGGCAACCAATTTTTTTGCTTTTTTAATGTTATTGCTGCACATATGTAAAATAATGGGAAGGTTAAGGGCCATATAAAAAATCTAGGTAGAGCAGCTAAGTATAACGATGTGGGCACCATTAGTACTGCAGAAATGATTAGAAAATATGATTTTTTAAAATATATTCCAATCAGTGAAAAAATAATTGAAACAATCATAAAAGGCCAAAACATAAGTTGTATCCAATTAAACTCCATTTTCCGACCTCCTAATATAAAGCAAACCCCTCCTGTTTACAGGGAGGGTCAATCTTTGTCTTGTTTTTCTAACAGTTGAATAACCCTATCTAACTTTTGCTCAACTGGATCTTGCTTTTTGTGATTGCTGGTATGCCGAATTATACGTATCATCCCGCCAAACAGTGCACCGATGATTATTGCAATAATGATGTAAGAAATAGTGGTTCCTAAAGGCATTATTCAGAACCCCCTTTTTCCTTATTGTACCA
>NZ_QNUA01000074.1:0-1375 GCF_008042285.1 Bacillus sp. AR13-1 | reverse complement strand
CGAAAGCGGAAGTTACTTTTTAGATTGTAGTTTAAAGGTTTCTGTTTTATCATTCCAACTCATAGTAATCTTTATTACATCATTT
The DNA here is from genome assembly GCF_008042285.1 of Bacillus sp. AR13-1. Classification (NCBI taxonomy): domain Bacteria; kingdom Bacillati; phylum Bacillota; class Bacilli; order Caryophanales; family Bacillaceae; genus Bacillus; species Bacillus sp. AR13-1. Next base: position 1,290 of record NZ_QNUA01000074.1, on the reverse strand, counting down.
TTATTAGTTATGGTACAACCTCCACAAATTATTTTAGTTTTAATAGAGTTTTGATCTAGTGGAACATGTCCGTCCCCTTTTCGACTACCATCAGTTTCATATTTATATTCAATATTACCTTTAATTTCTGAAGGATCCCCTTTATAAATTAGAGTAAGTTCACTTGCTTCATTATTTTCATCATATGTATAGCCTTGGTACGTACCCATCCAATTTTCACTCTCACCTTTAAGGGTAAACCACTTATCATTAGAACAAGCTCCTAATATAAGGATTATTAAAACAAACAGGAATTTTATTTGTCTCATCGAATCCTCCTATGTATCTTATTTTCATTACCTTATATTCCTATTTTACTGTATTAAATTTATAGTGAGTACTAAAAAATTAATGAATATTAAATACATCCCTAGTCAACATAACGTCTCATTATCAACAGTCAACGATGCATAAAATTTTCGTTATGGGGGGAATTAAAAATATTAGGTTGATGGGCATGTGGCTGTACCCCTATAAAGGAACGTCATATCCAGACTTATTCAACTAAAGGGTGCTAGTTAGTTCGAGAAGGATTAAACCGTGAATCATAGAATTAATTTAATAATCTCTAATGTTGGAAGGAGAAAAGAATGGAATTAGGATTAAAAAAAGATGAAGTAAAAGTAGTTCCATACACTGCTGATTGGGGTACAGAATTTTTAAAAGTAAAAAAGGAAATACACCAATGTACAGATATTAGTAAAAATCGTATTGAACATATCGGTAGTACAGCAATCAAAGATATGCTAGCAAAACCCATTTTGGACATATTAGTAGCAGTAGATGATTTATGTATATTAAATCCGTCCATTATAAAGGGGCTAAAGAGCATTGGATTCCTTCGTTTAAGAGTAGAAAGACCTAATGAAATTATATTTGCGAAATTTACAGATAACACTTATGAAAAAAAACGCATTATATTCACCTTGTAGAATTTGAAAAAGAGCAATGGAAAAACTTAATTTTTTTTAGAGATTATTTAAATACAAATGAAAATGCACGTAAAGAATATATAAACATAAAATTGGATTATTTAAAGAGGCATTCTACGGGGATAAATGAATATACCGAACACAAGGAGAATTTTGTGAAAAGCATATTTAAAAAAAGAATAGATAACTAAGTTATTGAATTGCGTTTAAAATAAGCTGTTCAACATATTGTACATGACTAATATGTTAAACAGCTTATTTTCATGTTTTTTTTAATATTAGGTCTTGGGGTACCTCCACATTAAAAACACGCTAAGAA
>NZ_QNUA01000073.1:0-434 GCF_008042285.1 Bacillus sp. AR13-1 | reverse complement strand
AAACTACAGTATATATGCACATGACCCAAATGACTTTTTAGTAAATGGCATGTTAGAGCTACTAGACCAATATCAACGTCTCGAGATTGCATTAAAGCTAAGTAGGGGCAGAAAGAAGAAAGCGGAACAAGGTGGATATGCAGGTGGTGGTGTACTGTTTGGCTACAAGGCAACAAAAGGACAAAAAGTGTTAGAAGTGGATGCTGAGAAAGCAGTAGTTGTACGTAGACTATTTGAATTGCGACACTTTTTTAGGCATTGGTCACTGACTCAATTGGCAGAACGGCTTAATTTAGAGGGCTATCGTACAGGGAAAAAGAAGCTGTTTACGAAAGTGCAAGTGAAACGTATGTTAGACCGTGAGAGCTTTTATCGAGGGGTGTACACATACGGACAAATACAAACAAATGGGAAACATCCAGCAATTATATAAC
>NZ_QNUA01000072.1:0-799 GCF_008042285.1 Bacillus sp. AR13-1 | reverse complement strand
TTGCTGAACTTTTATTCTTTCCCCTGTATTTACTGGATATTTTTAATTCTATGTATTATTCATTATAGTATTTATGTCTTATTTTGTACTTCTATAACGAGTAACAAGAAAATTAGTATGAATTATTTCAGCTTATCACTAGAGTCTTATATACATAAGGATTACTATTAATCCTTTCAATTACTTTAGCCGATGGTAATCTATCTAATTCAATGACCATAATATTATTTATCTTTTGAGATGAACAATGAATTTTTATAATATTAATTTCATAATCATTGAATAAGGATGTTATAAAAGCGAGAAATTTACAACTGTTTTTATTTCGTACTAAAAGATTTGGACTGTTTTCTGATATTTTAACATTAAAACCATTAATTTCTGAAATAAGTATTTTTCCCACATCATTTTTATATGTAACAACTTCTATACTTTCTGTTCCATTTAACAAAGAAATTTTTGCAGTATAAGGATAACTTGTTTTTGCATACTCTTCTACAAATTTAATTACAGTACAATTATCAATATTAAAAGGAACTTTTTCTAACATATCCTTTTCAGAGAAATTAAATATTCCTTTCAAGAACCCTATTTGTAATTCATGTTTATTCGTGACGTTTTTAAAGCTTCCATAAACTGAAATATTCACTTCTTCAGGTCTTAAAATAAATAATTCTCTAGCTAACTTACCCATTTCAGTTCCCATAATTACAGGTGATAAGTTATTAGTTTTTACAATATCGAACATAGAACAACTTTCCATAAATAACTCCCCCTTAACTTAAAATACCCCATATTA
>NZ_QNUA01000071.1:0-1301 GCF_008042285.1 Bacillus sp. AR13-1 | reverse complement strand
TGCAGTGACCCCTGTCAAGTAGACAGTATTAAAAAAGCGCAACTAAGCAACCTGAGTTCTATATTTATATGGACTCAGGTTATTTAATTTCTTTTGAAATCTTTGATGATTATAAAAGTGCATATATTTACGCACGGCAAGTTTGACCTCATTCGCTTTATGGAAGGAGTGTAAATGAAAACACTCTGCCTTAAAGTGACTGAAGAAGTTTTCCATACAAGCATTATCCCAACAGTTGCCTCTTCGAGACATACTTGCCTTCATCTGATATTTTTTAAGTAATTGATTATATTGACGAGATGTATACTGGGACCCTTGATCACTATGTAAGAGGATTCCCTTCACATTTCGTTTTTTCTTTGCCTTTTTAAGTGTATCTAACACAAGTTTTAAGTCGTTTCTAGGACTGGTTTCATAGGCAACAATTTCATTATTGTATAAATCCTTAATAGCGGATAAGTACAAGCGCTGTCCATTGAAAATCAAATAGGTAATATCGGTTACCCATTTCTCATTCGGTTTTGAAGCTTGAAACTCCCTATTTAGATGGTTCTCTGAAATCACATAAGCTTCTTTTTTTCCGTAATAAGGTCGTTTTTTCCTAATTACGGCTTTGATACCTAGTTCACTCATCAATCTTTGGATGCGTTTATGATTCAAATGAAGGTTATATGTGGCTTTCAGCCACACTTGTATTCTTCTATATCCATAAATTCCTCTTAATTTTTTATGACACTCCAATATCTTTTTCTTAATTTCGATATCCTCTGATTGTTTTTTTGAAGGCGTCGTATGCCGTTTTATCCATTTGTAGTACCCACTTCTGGTTACACCAGCAATATCGCATAGAATGGTCACTGTATAACCTGTTTTTGTCATTTCATGGATGACTTCGAATTTTTTCGTTTTGGATACGACTTTCATTCCTCCTTTTACATTCCTAAGAGCTTTTTTAACATTTCATTTTCCGCTTCTAATCGTCGGATCTTAGCTTCAGGATCTTCGGGTCTAACCCTTGGTCTACCTAAACCTGGTCCTTTCGCTTTACCGCGTTTTTCTTCTAGTCCTTTGATTCCTTCAGCTTCAAAGTATTTCACCCAACGACTTACAACCGAGTGATGAATACCCAATTCTTTCGCAATGGTTTTATAGCTCATGCCTTCTTTTAAGTATAAATCTATAGCTTTTTTCTTACATTCTACATCGTAAGTGACTCTAATTTTTCCCATAAAAAAATCCCCTCCATAGTAAACAGGTTAATGTGCTTTCTTTTTCCTGTCTACTATAAGGGGATCATATCA
>NZ_QNUA01000070.1:0-19370 GCF_008042285.1 Bacillus sp. AR13-1 | reverse complement strand
GAAGCTTTACAACTGTTAGAAGAAAAGGAGTTTGATCTTATTATTTTAGATATTATGATGCCTAATATGGATGGTATTGAAGCGTGTATGAAGATTAGGGAAGACCGCAATATGCCTATCATTATGCTATCTGCAAAATCTGAGGATATAGACAAAATTCAGGGTCTAGCCTCTGGTGCAGACGATTATTTAACAAAACCGTTTAATCCATTGGAATTAATCGCTAGGGTAAAATCCCAATTAAGAAGGTTTAAAAAATACAATACGTCAATAAATCATAATAAAAGCATCCTAGAAATTGGTGATTTAACCGTGAATACAGATACACGTCAAGTATGGGTAAGGGGAAAGGAAACAAGGCTAACTCCAAAAGAGTTTGATATTCTCGAACTACTTGCCCGTAACAAAGGGATTGTCCTGAGTGTTGCAAAAATATATGAAGCAGTTTGGAAAGAGGTTTTTTATAAATCAGATAATACCGTCATGGTGCATATTACAAAAATAAGAGACAAAATCGAAGAGGATTCTAAACATCCCATTTATATTAAAACTGTTTGGGGAATTGGGTATAAAATATGAAGAGGGTTAGTTTTAGAAATAAAATAATTATAAAACTTCTTGGTGCTGTTGCAGTTAGTTTTTTTGCTTCGTTTAGTTTAACAATCCTCAATTTTCTATACATCATAGTACCATTATTTGTAAAATACGACCATTTGGGTATGTTTGCATTCTATTTCGCAATATTCTTCTTATTCACGTTCGCAATCTTTAACTTTATAGTAATTTTTTTGATATTGGTTCGAAAGAAAATAGTATATTTGAAGCTCATTTCTGATAATGTGAATGATATTGCCAATGGAAAACTGGGTTTGACTATTGGGATTAAGGGGAAGGACGAATTGACTCAACTTGCTCAAAATATAAATTATATGTCTAAGGAATTGGAGCATACATTTGAACAGGAAAGGCGATTGGAACGTACAAAAAATGAACTTATAACCAATGTATCTCATGACTTACGCACACCGTTGACATCTATTATCGGCTATGTAGATTTATTAAAAAGAGGGCAATACGACAGTAAAACACAATTACAGGAGTATCTCGAAACCACTTATTTAAAATCACAGAGATTGAAATATCTAATAGATGAACTATTTGAGTATACCCGTTTATCAGGCATCGATACTAAGTTAAACTTTAATGAAGTTGATTTATCAGGTTTGTTAGAACAAATAGTTGGAGAATACATTCCTATATTTGAAAAGGAAAGTTTAATCGTTCAAAAATCAATCACGGAAGAAACAATACCTATCTTCATAGATATAGAAAAAATGGTACGTGTTTATGAAAATCTGTTTATGAATGCGATAAAGTACAGCATGAAACCATCTGAATTATCAATATGTCTTGAACTAATAGGTAACAAGGCAATTTTGAAAGTATCAAATAAAGTCGAGAAGCCGCCTGTTAGCGATCCAAATAAATTGTTTGAAAGGTTTTTCAGGGGGGACAAGGCAAGAAAAGATGACCAAGGAAATGGTCTGGGGCTTGCTATCTCAAAAAGAATTGTTGAACTTCATAATGGTAATATATATGCAAAATATAAAGACGGCTGGATGTCCTTTATTGTTGAACATCCAATCAAATAGATTGGCTTATGGAATTACAGATTCCATAAGCTTTTTTTTATAAAACTTAAGAATTCTTAAGGATTTTACAGGGTGTTTCCTAATTTTCATAGTTTATCATGTATGTATTCAAAGCGATGAGGAGAGAGGAGAAATTAAAGAGAAAATTTTCTTTACAGCTTTCAAGTGGATACATCTTGACAACCTCATGAAAAAGGTAGATGCAACATGACTATTTTGTTAGTAGCAAATAAGAATAGCAACTTATTTTAAAGAAATGAAAAAACAAACGTAGGAGGATATATATGACGAAACCAGTTGTAGACGTGAAAAACGTCCAAAAAGTGTACGGTAAAAAAGGTGAGAACCAATCATACGCGTTAAAAGGTGTATCATTCTCAATTCAAGAGGGTGAGTTTGTCGGAATTATGGGACCATCTGGTTCTGGTAAAACGACATTATTAAATGTAATTTCAACGTTAGATAAAGCAACGGGCGGCGTTGTTGAAATTGCAGGAATAGATATTACGAAAATGAAACAAGGTGAGCTTTCCGATTTCCGTTCACAAATGTTAGGATTCATTTTCCAAGACTTTAACTTATTGGAGAATTTATCTATTTACGAAAACATCGCTCTTCCACTTTCCCTTCAAGGTGTTTCATCACGAAATATCGGATCAAAAGTAGAAAAGGTAGCTGATATGTTAGGCATTTCAGCAATACTTCAAAAGTATCCATCTGAAGTATCCGGTGGACAGAAGCAACGTTCAGCAGCAGCACGTGCGTTAGTGCATGAACCAGCAATTATTTTAGGGGACGAGCCAACAGGATCGCTTGATTCTAAAAATGCAACGAGTTTACTGGATGCGATGACAAACTTAAATAAAGAGCAAGGGGTATCTATTATGATGGTTACTCATGATCCATATAGTGCAAGTTACTGTCAGCGTATTTTATTCATTCAAGATGGTGAGCTATATAAAGAAATTCATCGCGGTGGTACACGTGATGAATTTTATAAAAAAATTTTAGACGTGCTTGCAGACTTAGGCACACAAAAAGCGTAAGGAAGGAAGTTCAATCATGTTATTTAAGCTTTCCATGTCAGGCCTAAAAAGTAAGTTGCAAGATTACATTGTCTTACTTGTTGGTCTTATTGTCTCTATTTCAACTTTTTATATGTTTCAAACATTAGCACTCAATAAGGCGTTCCTTGAATCTAACTCTTCTATTGGGGATATTGTGTCTGTATTTAAAATTGGGTCCTTTTTGTTAGCGTTTATCACATTTTTTTATATTTTATATGCAAACTCGTTCTTATCATCTCTTCGCCAAAAAGAATTTGGTATGTATATGATGTTAGGAGCAAAAAAGCATAAAGTTACCTTACTTATGTTTATCGAAACAATTATATTAGGTGCCGCATCTCTTGTGATTGGAATTACAGTTGGTGTAGGGCTCGCAGAAGGTATCGGTCAGCTATTAATGAAACAACTCGAGTTTGCTGGCGAAGGTTATAAAGCATTTTATCTGCCATCTATAGCTATTACTTGCGTCTTCTTCTTTGCACTATTTGTATTATCGGCAATTATAAATAGTATTAAATTATCTCGTATTTCTGTACTGCAACTTGTACATGCAGATGAACAAACAGAACGTGTCGCCATAAAAGGAAAAATGACAGTTGTAGTTGCAATCCTTGGTGTGATTTTATTGGGTATTGGTTATGCATCACTAATCTATATGAAATATGCAAACCCGCTAATGGGTCTGGGATTAATGGCCGTTGGATTAATCACAGCAACCGTTGGTACTTACATGTTATTTGGATCACTTCTCCCAGTTATGATTAATAAGTTAAAGAGTAATAAAAAACGTAGTGAAAAAGGTCTCAATGCTTTTACTTTTGCACAATTAAATTTCCGCATTAACGGCCTAACAAATGTGCTTGCCACGGTAGCAATCTTAGTGGCTCTTGGCACTGGCGGAATTGCGTGTGGTATGGCATTTAAAAACAACGTAATAAAAATAGTTAATGGTAGTGAAATTTACGATTCAGTCGTTCATAATCCAACAGCTGAAGAAAAGAAAATTTTGAATACTATCTTATTTACAGAGAAGCTTGAATATCATTACAAAATAGAAGGTCAGTCGATTTATTATTTAAAAGAGGATTTAGAGAAAAATCGTCCTTTAGTATTGAAAAATAAAAATGAAAGAACAGAGTTTGGGAAAACAAAGAGAGTTTCAGAAGAGTTGCCAATTGGTGCAAACGTGAAGAAGACACCGCAACAATGGAGCGACGCTTTCCAAACAATCCAGCCAAAGTATATATATCCTGATCATAAAATAAAAATTGTAGACAAAAACATGTACCATAGTATAAAGGGTCCAGAAAGTACTATGTTTATGGGGAAAACAGATGATTTTAAATCATATTTAAAAGAATGGAAACAACTTGACGAATTACAGTTAGCTAAATATACAAGTATGAAACCTGAAGAACTGAAGAGTAAATATCAAATGTATAATTCTCTTCATGGTATGCTCAGTGGATTGATGTTCATGGGCTTCTTCGTCGGAATTGCGTACTTAGCAATGATGGCAAGTTGCTTGATGTTTAAAGTTCTGTCTGGTGCATTCAAAGATTGTACACGTTATCAAATGCTTCGTAAAATCGGTGTTCGCCAAGAGTTATTAGCACAATCAATTTATAAGGAGTTATTCTTTGTATTCTTAGTCCCAGCAATTGTGGGTATTGTTCACGTATTAGTTGGTATGAACATGTTCAGCGTTCTTTTGCCTGATCCGTACAATCGTATTTGGGTACCAATTATTATTTTTGTAGTAATTTACTTGATTTACTATTTTACTACAGTTCAATTGTATAAAAGAATTGTACTTCCAAAAGAAAATTAGTTTTACAAAACATACAAAATGTTAAACTTATAAAACCCAGTGATATCAGTATGTGTGCATGAAATCACTGGGTTTTTATTTGGATATTTAATGGTTTGTTTTACAAATTATAAAAAGATATAAACTTAGTTTTACTTTTTAAATATTATCCGTCCTAAAAAATGACCAATGTTCATAAAGGTACAAATTTTAAAATATGTTTAATGTTCATATTTTGAAAATGAATTTTACAAAAATATGAACTAAATTACATACTCAAAACTCTACAAATGAAGTGATTAATACAAAGGAAATCAATAAATTCTATAGAATATTTGATTAGATCATTACATTTTATACTAATCGATATAAGGGAGATAATTGATAATACGTTTAAAAATGAGTTTGATAAGATAAAATCAAAAACCGCTTCAATTATTTTAATAAACGGTGTTACAGCATCTGAGCGCAGGATTGCTACAAAAGACCCTAATGACCCAAATGATTTAACTCCTGAAAGCACTTTGGAGGAGGCAATTAAAATAGGATTTAACACAACAGAAAAAGAAGGACTTCTGTATTGGGTAGATGATAACTTGGATAATGAAGTGCCGATTCATGAAACAGTTGTTAAAATCTCTTATGATGAAGAAACAGCTAATGAAATCCAAACACAATTAACCAACTTGAATGATAATCGAGTTTACAACGTCACACTTAAATCAGGTATGACGATTACAATTACAGCAAAAAATTAATAATAGAATTAAAAACGTATAATCCATATTTGATTTATTGATGTGGATGCAAAAAATACATATTTTTAATTAGGAATCCTTATTATGAAAAGGATTCTTTTTTTGTCCCAAAAGGTACGCTTTTTGAAGTAGGTATATTTCTATAAAAATCAATGTGTCGAAAGGATCAAGATAACATTTTGAAGGACTTCAAAAATACATAGACCTTTTGAATCATATATGAATTGTTGGGGGGAAAAAGTTTTCCTTCAAGATAATGTAATTCCCATAATCCATTTGAATCATTACATTTATATGAACGGATTAACAAGAATGATGGTATAAGTCATTAGGTAAGAATGGGAGCATCTTAAACAAGATTAAATGGGGTTAGTTCTGTAAATCTATAAAATTTAGTTTTAGAGTTTCTTGTCCCAACCAATATCTAAAAGCGAAAGTTTAGACTTTCTTGTCTAAATAGTTTGGAGTTTCATGTCCTTTTACATTTACATCTGAGATAGAAAGGGGGATTAACTCATATCACCCAAGTGTTCGTTAAATTCTCATTTAGCGAACACAATAATTATAAGAATCTATAGTCGATTGTCTGCTGACGATCGACTATAGAGTTAATCAGCACGAAGCACATGCAATAAATAATTCTGTTTTAGATAACATCCATCTAATCAAAAAATCAAGTTATAAAAAGAGGGGGAAGGCATTTTTTATTGAAGTTTGTTTATAATAGTTTTTTAATTTGTTAGGGGGAATCGTAAAGTAGATTATTAATCTCTTTGATAATTTTTATTTCCCTTATAGTATTTGGCATACTGTATTAAAAAATTTAAATTTTGAAGGGAGAATCAATAAATATGGGCAAGAAAAAAAGAATAGGTAATAAGTTATTACTTGTCAGTGCAATTTGTACAATAACGATTCCTTCAGTTTCATATGCGGAGGAAGTAACTTTACCTAAAAATTTCGCGATTGCTTCAAGTCTGTATGAGGAACGGAATATGGATGTATTGAAAACAAGTGTATATCCCAATACATATAATAATCCGTTTAACCATCAATTTATTCCGACATTAAAGGAAACAACACAACTATAAAAAAGTAGACAATATTAATGATGAAAATCCTATTATATCTACTACTCTTTCATTTATTCGCCATATGAATAGTGAAGATTATAAATCTGCATTTGATTTAACCTCAAGGTCATTACAGAAAATAATATCCGAAGAATGGCTGAAGAGCTATTGGGAGGGACTCCCATTGCAATTACAAGCAGGTTCTTTTCTAGGAATTGGAGAGGTAATACAAAAAGAGACAAATTCCGTGCATGCGAATGTAGAAGTTAAATTAGTTTTTGAACAATTTACTGTACCTTTACTAATTAAACTAGATCCATCTGGAAAAATAGACGATTTTCAACTCAGCATGTCGTTTAGTCCTGTTGCAGAGCGTCCATCATATAGTAAGCCTGAATCATTTGTTGATAAAGAAGTAGTAGTTGGAAGTGGTGCATTTCCATTACCAGGAACATTGTCTGTTCCAAAAGGTAAGGGTCCTTTCCCAGCAGTTATTCTTGTGCAAGGATCTGGAGCAACCGATCAGGATGAAACAGCGTTTGCTTTAAAACCATTTCGCGATTTAGCTGAAGGTCTTGCCTCGAAAGGAATTGCTGTCCTTCGCTATAATAAACGAACTTATGAACATGGATTGAAAACATAATACAGTCCTTTTTATACAGTTGATAAAGAGACAACAGATGATGCTCTTCTTGTGACTCATTTTCTTCAAAATGAACCTATGATAGATAAGAATCAAATTTATATTCTTGGTCATAGTCAAGGTGGAATGATGCTTCCGAAAATGATTGAAAAAGACCAAAATTAAAATATTGCTGGGGCAATCGTGATGGGCGGACCAGCCCGTACGATCCAAGATGTTGTTTTAGATCAATGTGAGTATCTTTTTTCCATTGGAGCAATGAAACCCGATGAATATAAATTTTACAAATCGCAATTTGAATTATTAAATGATCCCAATTTCTCTAGTCAGAATCCTCCAAAAGATTTTTATTTAGGATCAGCAGTATTTTGGGATTCTATTCGTAAAATTAAAGCAGCAGAAATGTCAAAAGAACAAAAGACACCGCTTCTTATTATTCAAGGAGAAAGAGACTATCAAGTTCAATCAAAAATCGAAATTCCTCTTTGGAAAGAACAATTAAAAGAGCGAGATAACGTTGATTATCGACTATATCCAAAGTTAAATCACTTCTTTACAGAAGGAAATGGGGAGTTAAGTAAACCGGATGAATATTATAGTCCTGCTAATATCCCTGAGTATGTTATAAATGATATTGCTGCTTGGGTGCAAGGAAGATCGAAATAAAATTAGCAACCATATTTTTTAATAGAGGTCACGATACATGCCTATTAACTTAAGGATAGAATTTAAATGGTTTTTGTTCAAATAAACTAAATAAAGGGGTGTTCTTTATTTGTACCAGTTTGACATTACAGACAAAAAGCGGTCACCATCTTTTTGCAAGAACGATGGATTTTACATTAGATTTCAATCAAGAAGTAATAATAGTTCCTCGAAGTTATCAATGGAACAATATAACTGGTGAAACCATCGAGGCGAAACAAGCTGTTGTAGGGATGGGGATTAACCATCAAGGAAGGATCATCCTGGCGGACGGAGTAAATGAATCAGGTATGACATGTGCAACACTCTATTTTCCAGGATTCGCAAGTTATAGTAACAGTATAGATGAAAATAAAACGAATCTGGCTCCATTTGATTTTGTGGCATGGAGTCTCACACAATTCAATTCTGTCGAAGAGTTAAAGAACTCTGTAGATAGTATTTCCTTTTTGGATGTACCATTACCTGTTTTAGGGGTTACTCCACCGCTACATTGGATTTTAGCGGATAAATGGGGAGATTGTATTGTAATAGAGCCGACAACTGAAGGACTAAAAATATATGATAATCCTCTTGGGGTAATGACCAATAGTCCTGAGTTTAACTGGCATTTACAAAATTTAAGACAATATATCGGTCTTAAATCGCAGCCATATGCGCCAACACAATGGGGGGATGTACCATTAAGTGCTTTTGGACAAGGTTCAGGTTCGATGGGACTTCCTGGGGATTTCACCCCACCATCAAGGTTTGTTCGGGCAGCGTATGGCAAACAAAATATTCAAGGTATAGATAACGAAGAAGAGGGCATATCGGCCATTTTTCATATCTTATCAAATTGTGAGGTTCCAAAAGGTGGAGTAATAACGGAAGAAGGTACATTAGATAATACCATTTATACAAGCGCAATGTGTATGGAGTCTGGTACATATTATTACCATACCTATGATTGTAGACAAATTATAGCTATTCATTTATTTCATGAAAATTTAGATACAGATGAAATTAAAACTTATCCGTTCCAGCGGAAACATAAGATACTTTATGAAAACTAATCAGATTTGGAATAACATAAAAAAAGAAAACTTAATTAAGTTTTCTTTTTTTATAGGCGATACGACAATACAACAGTGATCCAATTAAATTCAATATAAGGAAAATAACAAGTCAATATATTTCTAATCATTTTAGGTGAAGGGTATGTGATTGAGATGAATAATACATATAATGAAAAGACACATACATCGATTAAACAATTATTTAACAAGTTTTCACCAAAATCTCCTGCCTTTTTTGGTATTAAAATTAATATTCATACAGTTAAAAACCTAATTAGAAATTATTTGAACATAGATTGCTCAATGAGGTTAAATTTTATAATCTCTAAAAAATCGAATTATATATTATAATTATTAAACTTAATTTTATTGAAAATTGAAATATTAAGCAATATTCCTATTGCTATTAAATTGACCATTAAAGAACTTCCACCAAAACTAACAAATGGAAATGGGGTACCAGTAAGAGGAAATAGTCCCGTAATACCACCTAAATTTACAATGGATTGCATACCAATCATACATCCTATACCAATTGCTATAAAACTTCCGAATGGATCTACACATAGTTGTGCAATTTTTAAGGAACGAAGAACGATAGTCAAAACCCCTGCCAATACAATAAATACACCAATAAACCCTAGTTCTTCAGAAACTATTGCCATTATAAAATCAGTATGTGGTTCTGGAAGATAGCCGGTTTTTTGAATGCTATTTCCGAATCCACGTCCAGTAATTCCTCCAGAGCCAATGGCAATAAAAGAATTTACAAGTTGATATCCTTTTCCTTGCGCATCAACAAAGGGATTGAGAATTGTAGTAATACGTGTCTTTTGAACTTCTGACAAGCTAAATTGAATTAAAAAGTATAAAAAAGGTAACCAAAAAATAGAACCGATTATAATTCTTTTAATTAATAGATTTACATTTATTCCAGAGCAAAGAAATATGCTAAAACCTATACCTAATATTAAAAGTGCAGATCCTAAGTTTGGCTGTTTATAGATTAGGAAAAAAATTGCAGCTAAAAAAAATAAAAGTTTTCCGCTACCACTCCAAATATTTTTAGCTTGTTCTTGTCGAAATGCAAAAAAACGGGCTGTTACAAGTATTGTTCCTAATTTAAGAAATTCAGCTGGCTGTATTCCAAAGATCCATGATTGAGCATTATTTACCACTTTTCCTTTCCACAAAACCATAATTAATAAAAAAATTCCCCCAACCATAATACAGATAGCGACAATTCGTTTTTTCCATATTTCATATGGGAGAATAGCGCAAACTATCAACCCTATTGTTCCTAAAAATAGCTTTGTTAATTGAGAATCAACAAAATGCCTACTGTTATAACCGTAATGTTGAACAGCAACAATGGAGCTCGCGCTATACATCATGATAATACCTAAAGTACATGTTATGAATAGAGGGAGGAGCAATAGATAATCGAGTTTTAATATTTTTTTCATTTTAATATCCTCCTGATTTACATTAACACTTAATATTACATTTGCTAATGAGTAGAATCTTGTTCTCATCAACTACTAAATAGTATTTTTGTTTTGAAAGATTCTATAGCTTACACCCTGTTTTCTTACGCAAAAATCCCCCCTAGTTACATACTAGGGGGGATTTAAATTGGCATGACTAAATAAAGCTTTCCTCCCCCTAGTAGAGCTTTGGCACTATACAACGTAAAGTAATGGAAATTGATTACTTAGCTATCTTAAGAAGAGCCTTAATCCGACAATTCCTGTTCTACCCATTGGCGTCTTTCGACATTTTTGGGCAATAGCCTGTGTTTGTATAGGAGCCTCACCTAACAGGTTTAGCAATATAAATTTTATGTATTTGTTTCGTGTAGCCAGCATAAATACTTTTTTTTTGCTTGTCAAGTAAGCATATTGCTAATTTTATATTCTTTATTGTTTTATGAATTTTGAGAAATAATGCAAGAAAATGTATTTAATCATCTCGTATAGATACTTATTTTCGGCCTGTAGTGTATAATTTGATTAAGTAGTTTAACCATATAAATTTGATAAACAGTAAAGAAGATTTTAATCATAAAATAAGATTTTTGAAGAATGTTCTTTTGAAGTACGGTATGACTAATAATTCAACTCCTGCTATAAAGTTACAAATTAATCATAAACAATAAGTTTCCTATACAAAATTTCATATATTTTATAACGTTTCTTCGAACTAATTGTATATCTTTTAAGTTGAATTTCAAATTTACAATAGAGTCGAATTACATTTCTCTAAAAAAGAATTTATTATGAATCGAATCGAAAGTTAGTTGACAAATATTAAATTCTGGTTTAAATTTTGAAGTAATTCAATAATCTTTGTTAGGTGAGGCTCCTGTATAGAGAAACGCTGCTGCCCAAAAATGTCGAGAGACGCCAATGGGTCAACAGGAACGGTCGGATTAAGGCCCTTTTTAATGTAGCTGGTTATAAAAACCTATGCTATACAGTGCTAAAACTCAACGAGGGAGTGGTATACGATTTGATAGAAAGGCACCTCTGGGATTTTTGCAGAGCTGTCTTAATAATCATTTATTTGTATTGTAAAAAGCCTTTACTCCTTTTTGAGTAAAGGTTTTTTTGTTTAATGTTATTTATTTTTATCTTGTCTATATTCAAAAAGGAGGTAGTTCTAAATAATAAATTGATTGCAATTTAACTATTAATGCTCTAATAAAAATTTTAGACAGATAAAATAACACAAAACCACTCATGAAACTCTAGAGTCTCCCTTAGCAATATAAGGAGGAGTTAACATGAAGAAATTATTAAATGAATTACTTGTAACCCAAAATAATTTGGATGCAGAGAAAGTTTTACGTCATCCGTCGTATGATGTTGCGCAAGAAGTAAAACGGTTTTCAATTGAAGATCAAGTCATATTACTAGATAAGATTCCTGTATTAAAAAGCTCAAAAATTCTTCAACATTTGAGTACAGAAGAAAAATATAATATCTTAATTCACTTATCTGAAAACAAAGCTAAAAAGTTACTAGATTTACAACCGATTGATAAAACAGTAGATCTACTTTTAGAGGTTCATCCGGAAAAACAAGCTAAATTAATGGCGTATTTAAATAAAATTACAAAACATAATGTAAAAAAATTAATGGCTTTCAAACCTGAAACGGCAGGAAGTCTTGTCACAAGTGATTTTGTTGCAGTTAGTGGGAATTGGTCAGTAAAAATGACATTGAAGTACATTAGGGAACATTCTGAAAATGTAGAATCAATATCTTATATCTATATTCTTGATAGTCATGGTTATCTTAAGGGAATCGTTTCCATACATGAGTTATTACTAGCAGCAGATGAAGAGATATTATCTACTATCATGATTCAAGAGGTAATTTCAGTACACGCTGAAGTTGATCAGCAAGAAGTTGTAAAAAAGCTACTGAATTATAATTTAGCAGCATTACCCGTAACAACTGCAAATAATGAAATGATTGGTATTATAACATTTGATGACGTAATGAATGTTATGGAAGCAGAAGCTACAGAAGATATCCAAAAGTTAGGCGGAAGTGAACCGTTAAATCAATCTTACTTTGAATCTAGTATTTGGAGCATTTTCTTCAAACGTCTACCATGGTTATTGCTTCTTTTTGTTGCTGAAGCATACACAGGTACAGTACTAAAATATTTTGAAGACGAAATTGAAACAGTAGTTGCCTTAGCTTTCTTTATACCGTTATTAGTAGGTACTGGAGGAAATACAGGAACACAGGTTGTAGCAACAATTACTCGTGCAATCGGTATTGGAGAGGTGAAATTTAAAGACATTTTCCGTGTAATGAAAAAGGAATTTGCAATTGGCATGCTTCTTGGACTTGCACTTGGGGTAGCTGGGCTCACTCGTGCTTATATGCTAGGAGTTGGAACAGAAGTTGCACAAGTTGTAGCAATCACTTTATTATTTATTGTTATTTGGGCCTCTCTTGTTGCAGCTGTTTTACCTTTGATTCTGAGAAAATTAAAATTAGATCCTGCAGTCGTTTCTGGTCCATTTATTACAACATTTGTTGACGGAACAGGATTAGTAATTTATTTCATGGTTGCAAAAACGTTATTAAATTTGTAAATATACACTGAAATAAATACGAAATGTAGAATAAGTATTTTGCTTTGCTTGCCAAGACACAGTGGGGAACTCGGGAATGAGGGAAACAAACACTTTTGTCTTTAGGCAAATAATATCTTAAAGGATTCATTGAATGTAATTAATGCCGGAGGAGAAACCTATGAAACATCTAAGAAAAATCTTCAAACGAATTTTGCTTCTTTTTTCTATTTTCATGCTTATTGGCATTGGAATATTATTTGGTACTAACTATGGCCGAGATCTTCGTGTAACAATTGCTGGAAGTATACTAACTTCTCAGCATCCACAATATGCGAAATATACATTCCTATCCCAAAAGGAACTAGATAAACTGCAAGATAGAATTAATCATCCAAAATGGTCAAATAGTGATGAGGCTATTTATAAAAAAATAGCAGGAAAAAGATTAGAAGAATTAAAAAATCAGCCATTAAAAATTGATGTAGAAACGATTAAAAGTAACAAAGACAGTCGCTTTCTTTTCGAAGGAAAATTAATCACTATTAGTAACCCTTTCAATGTTAAACTTGTTAGTCATCAAGGGACACAGGGTGATCAAAGAGGAGAAAAAATTAGCGTAATGGCAAAACGTAATAATGCACTTGTTGCTGTGAATGCAAGTGGATTTGCTGATGAAACAGGAAGGGGAGGAGGAAATGTTGCAACTGGAATAGTAATAGAAAATGGGGAAGCTATTGATACAAATATGGATAGAAATACCCCTACAATTATTACAGGTTTAACAAAATTTGGACAAATGATAACTGGAAATTATTCTACCCAACAACTCTTAGATAAACAAGTCGTTTCCGCAGCAGGATTTATGCCACAGTTAATTGTAAATGGAGAAAAAATGATCACAGAAGGAGACGGTGGTTGGGGTTCTGCTCCGCGAAGTATTATGGCCCAAAAAGAGGACGGCACAATAATGTTTCTAGTGATAGACGGTAGGCAGACACATAGCATAGGAGCTACGTTAAAAGAGTGTCAAGATATTCTATATGAAAAAGGAGCCATAAATGCAATGGCTATGGATGGAGGGTCTTCTGCTACGCTATATTTAGGGGGAAAGGTTATTAATTCACCTTCCACATTATCTCATGAAGATCGTTATTTACCGAATGCCTGGGTGGTAACAGCAAACCAAAACCAAAAACAAAAAATAAAGATGACAATTGATGGGAAAAAAATAGATACTAAAATATCAGATGAATTTGATGCGAACATTTCAACGAATTTATGAATTTTTAAATAAATGAAGGTTTAATTAAAGCTTAAAAACTAACATACAAAGGGGGGAATAAAATTAATGCTTTTATCATTTAACTTGCATTAAAGAATTGCGTATAGAGATACTCAATCATATGGAAAATCTTTAAGAAGTTAAAAGAAGTATAAATAATGTATACTGGTTACATTCATATTCTATTATATGCTTTTAATCTATTAGTATTTGCTACAGCTATATGAAATGGACAACCTGTAAAAATAATTGTTGTAATCAGATGAGTAAAGATTAATGCGCAGAATAAAATAGTGGTCATACCTGAAAATATTTTATCAAATTATTTTACAAGAGAAAATAATTTTACAAATAATAAAGAACATGTCAGTTTATATTTAAGCCCTAATATAATTAATAATAAATTATGTAGCAAAAGAAAAGGGATACAAAATGGGCTTAGAAGAGATCCAAGATGAAAAATTGAGAGATTAGCATATAGTATTTAGAAATTGCTTAACAAAATCGGCTGAAAACAGTCGGTTTCTTTTTAAGCACCTTATCACCTTGAAGTGAACTTTCAAGGTGATGTACATGTATTCGTATTAGTGTGTCTTTTAAAATCCGATACATACGAATCTGATGGTCTATTTTTTGAGGGTGACTAGATGAAATATTGAATTTAATACAAAAGTGGTATAATTTTACAAATGCGGCGGAATATAAATATTATTTCAGATGAATATGAAATAATAAAGGAATGATAGAAATGTAAATTGTTTAATCTAATTATCTAATAAAAGAAAACATTAAATAACTAGCTATATGATAGATGGTATTACTATTTTAAGAAGACGGTTTCAAAAGAACCGTCTTCTTTTTGTTTCTCTATAAAAAGATACAGACTAATTAATGCCCATTTCTATGTTTTATAATTGTAATAGATCTATTTTAAACAGCTTTTTTAGTAGTAGCTATTTTAAAGGTATTACTTCTCATGCTATAAAATTGTAGGCCTAATGAAATAATCATAGAAATTATCGCAAAGTAGATTAGAGCCATAGTCCCCATTCCAAGAGAAATTACTACTCCACCTAATGTGGCACCTACTGAACTTCCTAGATAGTTAATCGAACTATTGAGGGCCACAGCTGCACTTCCGTGTTTAGGTTGATAGGATAATAAAATATGTTGCTGTGGTGCTCCTGATGCCCATCCCATCGCTCCCCATATGAAAAATGGTAAGTACTTTATAATTGTTAGATTAATCATTATCGGAATACATACAACTGAGACAGTTAAAATAATTAAAATAAGAGCCATTAAAGTTTTTGGTTTTTTGAAGTAATCAATTAAATATCCAATTGTTATACTTCCAAATAATCCACCCAATCCCCAAGCCCATAAATAAATTGTTAGATCACTCGAGTTATCAAGATCTTGTAATAATGGAGATAGATAGGTATATAAACCTAAACTTGAAATACTTGCAAAGAATGTTATTAAAACAGTGATAGTAACTCTTTTATCTAAAAACATTGCAAGTCTTTCTTTCATAGCAGGTGGTGCTGTGACTGGAACATGTGGTAGAAACTTAAGAATACTAATAGCAGCAATTAAACTTAGTAGTACCACAAACCACATTGCTGATTGCCAATCAAATTGGTCTGCGATATAAAGGCCTATAGGAACACCTAATACAGTTCCCATACTCATGCCACCTATTGTTAAGCCAAGTGCGCGTCCTTTTTTTTCTACAGGTACTAACATAGTTGAGCCTGCGACAGCTAATGGAGAAAATAATCCAGCACCTACACCAGCAATTGCCCTTGATATTAAGAATACCGAAAAGTTTGGAGATACTGCAGTTAATGCATTTGCAAGACCAAATATAACTATAGAAGTCAATAGAACTTTTTTTATAGGTTTACCTGCTAATAGAGAAGCAAACAATGGAGCGGATATTGCATAACATAATGTAAATATACTTACAGCTTGCCCGACTTGGGATGCACTTTTTTGATAGGTATCACTTATTCCAGGAACAAGTCCAGCAATAATATAAGCATCGAATCCCAAGGCAAACATACCAATAGCTAAAAAAATAACTTTTTTCATAGTTTTGCCACCTTTACATTGTCAAGAATAAAATAAAATATCAATCGTATACACTCTAGTTGCTAGTTTTATACAGATAGAGAATGATTATTAAATCAATATATAACTCTATAATGATTATATTTTCAATTATAATAATTGAGCTATATATAATTATTGAATAATGTCAAAGTAATTAAAAAATCTGCAGATTAAATTAAGTTAATATAACATCTAGTAATCATTACTCGTCTAGCATAAGTAGGTTAATATTAGTATACTTAATGAAGGGAATTAAATAAAATGAATAATATTAATGCAAGGGATGAAAAAAACTCATGAGTATTATTAAGTATGAAATTTTTGAATCAGTTATTAAAACGGGGAGTTTTACAAAGGCTGCCGAAAAATTAAACATGACGCAATCTGCAGTAAGCCATGCAATTTCTAGCTTAGAAAAGGAATTAGGAACGTCTTTATTCCTACGAACTGGTCGAGCAATTACTTTAACTCCTCATGGCACTAAAGCTTATGAGTATATTGGTCATATATTAAAAATAAACCGTAAATTAATAGAGACTAATTTTAATAATGAATTATTGCCTAAAACACTGAAGATTGGGGCCTTTACAAGTGTAAAAAAACATATATTGCCTCCAATTATAAAGGAATTTAATAAATTGTATCCGTTTATTGAAATTATAATATTTGAGGGGACTTATGATGAAATTCAAGAATGGGTTATTAGTAAAGTAATTGACCTAGGATTTACAATTAACGGGGAATTCGGATGTGAATCAGTTCCATTTTGGGAAGATGAGTTAGTTATAGCAACACCAAATGACTTAAAGTTAATTCCTGAAGATTGCTCTTTAAAGGATTTCTTTGATCAAAATAATATTATTATGCCAGCAGCGCCATACAGAAATCAAGTTGAGAATTTTTTTAATCAGCACAGTATAGAGCCTAAGATTCATTCATATATAAGTGACTGCAATACAATAGTGAAAATGATTGATTTAGGTATAGGTATTTCTATAGGACCCAAGCTTTTCTTAAAATCATTTGATAATATAAAAATATATGAACTACCGGATCGACATTATAGAAATATATACATATCTTATAAAGATTCTACAGAATTAACACAAGCAGAAGGCCATTATGTTCTGGAATTTATAAAAATAGCAAGGAACTTATTTTAAGTTCCTTGCTATTTTTTATCCTAATCGTCCAAATCCGCTTTTTTCGTTAAGCAAGACCCTTTCCTTCGAACTGTTATATTTAACTTTATAAAAGCTTGATTTCTTAGAATCAATTTCATTAAGTAATTCCTGTAAGCGAACTGCATCTTTTAGATTTGGGAAACCAAAAGAAGGTTCTTTTTTCAACATAACAAAATCAGTAACATCTTTGACTACATTTATAATGCGTTCTATTTTTCTATCCCCATTATATTCATGTTCAAGGGAATTAAAGTATAATAGTTCTTCAGATTGTGTGCTAGTTTCAGTCCAAATTTTTACTGAATCTTCATACCAGTTTGGCGTATCAAAAGATAATTGAGCAAAAATTAATTGTTTATTAGCATCTTGAAAAACAAAATCTAATTCTCTTCTTCTAAATAAGTTTACAAAACTACTGTATCCTGTCACTACAGCACCATTTATTTCACCCATCACAGAAACGCTATCTGGAATTTCATCTCCGGAGATTGAATAATCAGACTTCACCCCTTGAATATGTCTTAAGTGTAAAGGTGAATTACCGTTAATCCATTGAACAAGATCTAAAGAGTGTATAATTTCACTGATAACTCCTGTTGTAGGTCGATAGTCATTAATTCTATTTTTTTCCCACAAGAAGTTGGCACGTACCAATTTTAAATTATTTTCATTTACATATGTTTTTAATAAACGAGCGGCTTGTGAATATCTTGCAACCATATTTAAACAAAAGCCCGAGGTGTATTTTAATAGTTTCTCTGCATTTTCTAATTTGAAATTTGGATCAACAAAAGGCTTTTCACATATTACAAATCCGTTGAAATTTTGAATTGAAAATAATACTTCTCCATGATTTTCATCATTAACGGATATAACTAAAATATCTGGTTTAAATAATTCTAAAGCAGATTCGATAGTCGGATAGTACACTAAATTAATATCTTTTTGAGATCTTGAAGTATAAGCAATATCAATATCAGTATTGTAGAGGTGTGAGATATTCTGGAAAGCATCTAAAAACATTTGCCCTGAAAAACCCATTCCAATAATTAAGACTTTCATTTTGGTACGCTCCTATTCTATTGTTTTAAATAATAACTGTTCTCCAGTTTGGAGATAACCTCTTTTTCTATTGAACTCTTCAGCCATTTTACTAGATTGAACAACAATTTTTTGAACATTATTTTCTTTAAACCAATTATGAAAAGCATCCATCATTGCTTCTGCGATTCCTAGACCACGTCTATCTTTGTTTACTACAAGAGATTGTCCCCAACCAACTCGTCCGTTAAGTGCACCTACCATAGGAGCGCGTAAATCAATTATTCCAATAACACATGAACATATTTTTTCATCTTCCCCATATTGACCGACCTGAATTAGTACATTCTCATTTGAAATATTCTCTTTAATCCAATCGCGATAAGCATTTTGCCAGGCTAAATTATCTTCTTCACTTTTTGCTGCATAATGTGTATCACCACTAGATAATAAAATCTTTCTTAATTCCACTAATTCTTCAGTGTCTTGAATGGTAGCTTTACGAATCAATAATTTTTCTTGCATAATCAAATTTCCTCCTAAAGTTCATTGTGTGATGGACCTGTATTTTTAGGGGTTATAAAAACCAGACTAAATACACCTCTAATATTTATAAATTAAAATATAATTATAAATTATTTTTGTGATCATAAACTTAATTTGAGAATGTATAGTTGACCTTTAACTATTAATTTTAAAAACCTAAAAATACCTTTTTTGTAAAATTAGTTTTCCCGAGCCAAATATTATCATGACTTAAATGTTATATCAATATTAATTTTCTAACTCTTTAGAAATAAATTTTTAAAATAAAAAATTTATTTTCCCGTTAGATAAATGGGTGTGAACACTCTATTTACCAGCTTTTCACTGTTTCTAATCG